>CAMLNE010000001.1 GCA_946481265.1 uncultured Panacagrimonas sp.
GGAAGGTCGACGACAGGATGTGGATCCACTTGGCGATCAGGTAGTCCATCGCCGTCGATCGTGCAGGTAGAGGATCAGGATCGCGGCGAGCATCGGCAGGTTCTTGCTCAGCGGTCCGAACGGATGCGCCCAGAACATGGGAAGGGCGATGCTCAGGATCAGCGTGTACACCAGGATCAGTCCGATCTGCGCGAGCCACAGCGCGGCGTGGCGCCAGGTCAGCGAGAGCAGGCCGAAGGCGAAGTCCATGGCGCTGGCCGCGACCAGGGCGGTCGGGCGCAGCGGCTCCGGCACGCCGGCGGCGGCGAGCAGCGAGTAGCTCGCCTCCCTCGGGTACACGAACAGCGAGACCACGGCGGTCAGCAGCCAGACCATCGCCACGCTGACGCGCAGCAAGGGAAGGCCCAGGCCCAGCAGCGCCTGCGCCCTTGCCACGGGTGCATCGTCGCGGCCGACGAAGTCGCGGTAGGCACGGGGCGGGCGGCCGAGCAGGCGGGTGATCGGCGCCGCATCGGCGGTGTTGCCGCGCGCCAGCATCTCCAGGGTTTCGCGATCGAACAGGCCGCCTGAAAACCGGCCGATCGTCGCACCAAGCACGCGCAACGCCAGCTCAGGTGCGCGAAACACCCGCGGCGGCGGTGCGCCCAGACCGGCGGCGAGTTCGCCCAGGAAATCGCGCAGGGCCAGGGGAGACGGCCCGACCAGGGCGATGCGGCCGCGTCGGTCACCCTCGACGAGAAGGACCAGCGCCTCGCACAGGTCATCGAGGTGGATGGGCTGCACGGCCGAGCGCCCCGCGTCCGGCAGGAGCAGCAGGGGCATCAGCGCCAGCGTGCCGAACAGGCCGGCGCTGCGTCCGCCGGGTCCATGGACGAGCGAGGGCATGGCCACCACGGCCTGATCGGCCGAATCGAGCAGGGCCTGGTCCGCGCGGTACTTGGAACGGTGAAACCCGGAACGCGCCGCGGCGTCGGCGCCGAGCGCCGAGACCTGCACCACCCGCTGCACACCCTGGCGTCGCGCCGCGGCGAACAGCGCCGCCGGCGACGCGACGTGCAGCATTTCGAATGACTGCGTGCCGGTGGTGCGCAGGATGCCCACCGTGTTGACCACCGCCTGCATGTCGCGCAGCGCGAACTCCAGATCGGAGGGCGACGGCGCCTCGCCGAAATCCAGGTGGACGTATTCGACGCCGGCGATCGGCCGGGCGGGCGGATGCCGCACCCCGCAGCGCAGGGAATGGCCGCGAGCGAGCAGGCGGGCCTGCAAGGCCTTGCCGATGAAGCCGGTGCTTCCCGTCAGGAAGATGCGCATGCCGGGCACCTCGTGGAAGGACGTCCTGCACGGAGTGGCCGGTGGCCGGATGCCGGATGCCGGATGCCGGCAGATTCCGCGACGCGCTGGAGGACAGGAAGCATGCCCGCCCGTGCGCTGCTGCCGGGCGACAGGAGCAGCCGGTCGTTTCCTGCAGTGCGGGCGCGGCTTGCGTTGGCACGCTGCACGGCTCGGGCCAAGGGAACCTGGCCGGCACCACGCAGCACCGGACAGGCACGCCGCCTGCGGCGAGCAGTGCCCCTTCGACGATGGAGTGCACCATGGCTTTCTCATTGATGGACAGCAAGGGTTGTCCGTTGTCCGACCAGCGCTTCACCTGGCGCGACCTCGTGCAGAAGCCGATCAGCAAGCTGGACGACGACGCCTTCACGCGGGTGCGCGTGATCCTGATGAACGGGATCGAACTCGAGGCGCACCGGTTCTCGCACGCCTGTGCGCGCATGAACCGGGCGCTGCAGTTGCCGCTGGGGCGGATCCGCCGCATCGAGCAACACCAGGCGACGATGGTGAACTGGCTGCTCGGCGCCGACCACTCGCCGCTGGAGACGACCATCGCCTACGAGCAGGTCGCCATCGAGGTCACGGCAGCCGTCGCCCAGGCCGAGCCCGACCCGTACCTGGCGCAGGTCTATCGCTTCGGCCTGCTGGAGGATTTCGACCACATGCATCGCTACTCGGCGCTGCTCGACCGGCTCGAAGGCAAGGACGCGAACAACATCCTGCAGTGCTACACGGACATCCTGCCGGGGCGCCCGACCATGCTCGAGCACCGCGCGCCGGAGGACGACCTGAGACGGCCTTTCGATCGCAGCACCGCGGCGCCGCTGACCAAGCTGCACGCGCTGACCATCATGGCGGCCGAGCAGCAGACGCATAACTACTACATGAACATCGGTCCGCTGTTCTCCGATCCGCTCGCACGCCAGCTCTATGCCGAGATCGCGTCGATCGAGGAGCAGCACGTGACGCAGTACGAGTCGATCATCGATCCCGACCAGACCTGGCTCGAGCAGTGGCTGATGCACGAGGCCAACGAGGCCTACACCTACTACTCCTGCGTCCAGCAGGAATCCAACCCGCGGATCAAGGCGATCTGGGAGCGCTTCCTGGACTACGAGATCGGTCATTTCCACGCCGTGCGCGAACTGTTCGAGCAGATCGAACGCCGCGATGCCGCCGAGATCATTCCGGCGTCCCTGCCCGAGCCGATCCGCTTCGCCAGCCAGCGCGAGTTCGTCCGCCAGACCCTGGGCAAGGAAGTCGACCTGCGCGCGAGCGGCTACAACTTCGTGGGCATCGACGAGGAGACGCCGTCGACCCAGGCCTACCGCCAGCAGATGAACAGCCAGGGATCGCCGAGCGAGGCGGTGGCCGCCGGCTACACCTGGCGGCCCGGAACCGAGGTCATGGCCAAGGTCGCCAATTTCTGAATCCCACATGACGCGGCCTTTCCGGCCGAGGAGAACAGCACGATGGAACAGGTCAACCCGATGAGTTTTCGCAACCGTACCGGCCTGCAGCGCTCGCCGATCGACGCATCGCAGATGGTGTCGATGCCGCCCGGATTTGTCCCGGACATGCTGGCGGACGATCACTCCGCCGACAGGATGCGCGCGGGGTACATCGATGACGGGGGCACGCTGGGCTCGGTGCCGGCGCCCGCCACGCTCAAGGGCGTGGTCAATGCCGGCGTGCAGGCGCTGTCCGGAAACCGCATGCAGGCCCTGATGGACAAGCTGGGCGAGCGGCTCGCCTTCGAGCGTGCGGGGACCCGGCTGTACCAGGCGGCGCTGCGCAAGTGCGAGATCGCAGCGGGCACGGGCGGCGTGGAATGTCCCATCGAGGCCCTGCGCGAGATCGAGCGCGACGAAGCCGCGCATGCGTTGCTGCTGCAGGAGGCCATCGAGAAGCTGGGTGGCGACGCGACCTGCCAGACGCCCTGCGCGGACTCCGCCGGGGTCGAGGGCATGGGATTGATGCAGGTCCTGGCCGAGCCCCGCACGACCGTTGCCCAGACGCTGCACGCCCTGCTCACGGCGGAGCTGGTGGACAACGACGGCTGGGCGCTGCTGATCGAGCTGATGGAGCAGGCCGGGCAGCCGGAGCTGGCCACACGCTTCCGGGCGGCCGCCCAACAGGAAGAGCGCCACCTGATCGAGATGCGCCGATGGCATCGCGAAGCGGTGATGCGCGAAGGCGATCTGTTGGCCTCGGCGGCCTGAGATCCGGCCCCTCCGATCATCGACGACCCCGCAGGAGATCTCGCATGCTGGCCATGAGCTATCGCGGACCGTACCGGGTCCGCGTCGTCGACAAGCCCGTCCCGGAAATCCAACATCCCGCCGACGCCATCGTGCGCGTGACGCGCGCGTGCATCTGCGGCTCGGACCTGCACCTGTACCACGGGCTGATGCCGGACACGCGGGTCGGCCAGACCTTCGGGCACGAGTTCGTCGGCGTGATCGAGGCGGTCGGCCCCGACGTGCAGCACCTGCGCACGGGGGACCGCGTGATCGTGCCGTTCAACATTTCCTGCGGGCAGTGCTACTTCTGCCTGAAGGGCCTGTTCAGCAACTGCCACAACGTCAACCCGAACGCGACGGCGGTGGGCGGCATCTACGGCTACTCGCACACGACCGGAGGCTACGACGGCGGCCAGGCGGAATACGTTCGGGTTCCGTTCGCCGACGCCGGGCCGATGAAGATTCCCGACGATGTCGACGACGACAACGCCGCGCTGTGCACCGACGCCTACCCGACGGGCTACCAGGCGGCGGAAATGGCGGGCATCAAGCGCGGCGACTCGGTCCTGGTGTTCGGCGCGGGGCCGATCGGCCTGTTCGCTGCGCGCTGTGCCTGGTTCATGGGCGCCGGCCGCGTGATGGTGGTCGACGAGCTGGACTATCGCCTGGATTTCGCGCGGCGCTTTGCCCAGTGCGAGACGCTCAACTTCCGCGAGGTACGCGACCCCGTGTGGTACCTGAAGAAGCAGAGCGACTGGCTGGGCTGGGACGCCGCCATCGACGCGGTTGGCTGCGAGGCGCGAGGCAGTGCCCTGCAGCGCGGTATGGGCATCCGGCCGTTCAAGCTGCAGGGCGGATCCGCCATTGCGCTGTACTGGGCGATCGACGCCGTGCGCAAGGGCGGGGTGGTCTCCATCATCGGTGCCTACGGGCCGGCGATGAACCTGCTCAACCTGGGCCACGCGATGAACAAGGGCCTGACCTTCCGCATGAACCAGGCGTCCGTGCGGCGCGAACTGCCACGCTGCCTGGAACACATCCAGGCCGGGCACATCAATCCCAAGGACGTCATCACGCATCGCATTCCGCTGGAGGACATCGCGGAGGGCTATCACCTGTTCTCGAGCAAGCTGGACGGGTGCATCAAGCCGATGGTGATTCCGCCGCGGGCGAGCCACTGACCCGCGCATTTTCGATCCATCGACCTTCCACCAGGAGACCCGGACCATGGACCAGATCCTCGGATCGTCCTCGACCGACCTGCTGCAGCAGCCGCGCCGCGGCGGGCGCTCGGCCAATACCCTCGATCGCCAGAAGCTCGATCTTTCCGCCCGCATCGCCGGATGGGGTTCCGACCTCGACCCTGCGATGCGTCCCGGAGTGCCGCGCGACAAGGCGCCGGACCTGGGCGCGGAGTGCCTCTATCCCGCCATCACACCGCAGAGGCCGCACATCAAGGTGCACAAGTCCACCGAACATGCGCGCCTGACGCCGGTGTTCGGGACCTCGTGTCCACCCGCCGGTCTGAGCGGCGCCGTGCGCGACGTCGCCTACCGACTCAGCGAGGGCCGGCTCGCGCGCTGGATGCTGCTGATGACGGCGGACCGGATCAACGTGGTGGAAGACCTGGCGCAGGACCTGAGGCAGATGCGCCTGCCGAACCTGCCCCGGGAAATGGGGCTGGCCACCGAGTGGCGCTACAACCGGGCCGCCTTCGTCCGCCGGCTGGCGCTGGCGACGGGGGTCGTGCTCACGGTGGCGATGCTGGCGAGGAGAGGCGCCCGGTCGAGCGGCTGAGCGGCGCTGGCCGGCCCCGGGCAGCGCACCATGGCAGCCGGGTACTCGCAAGGCAGCATTGGATGCGCAGGGCAGGGCGCAGCTTTCCATCCGGCGCGCCCCGCGCCCGTGCACCGCTCAGGTGTCGCCGCGTCGGCCCAGGAAATGCAGGACCGCCGAGATCACGGCGAAGATGACGAGCAGGTGGATCAGGCCGCTGGTGATCTTCAGCACGAGTCAGCTCACGATCCAGATGCCGATCAGGAGCACGGCGAGGGCCAGCAGGCCGAACTTGCGCACGGCGATCAAGCTGCGCGCGGCGCGACGCCGTCGGCCCGCTCACCTGGGGCCGTCGGACCGGACACACTGCGACGCCGGGCGCCGGCGGTCCGCAGGCCGATATTCGTGCGGCCCACGGTCCGGGCCGCGTCCAGGTAGCCGGTCATCAGCCGTTGCATGATCCGCTCGATATCCGCGGCAGAGGTATCCGCGGTGAGCGCACCTCCCGCGACCGCGGCCAGATAGAGCTGCTTGAAAAAGTCCGAGTTGCTCATGACGTCTCCGGGTGAGGCGCGGGTGCCGGGCTGTGGGTAGCCCATGCTGCGCGAGGGGCGATCCGACTTGCCCTGGGCAGCAATCGGCGAGCCCGATCGCCGGGCGCGATCGCAACGGCGAATCGCGGCGGGCGTGCTTTCCCACCCCGGTAACCTGCAGGCGGCATCTGCCCACGACCGGGGACTTCGGCGCGGAGCGCTTCGCTTGCGGGTCGCTGTCCCGACCGGCGGTATTGCGTTTCCGATATCGATATGGCTCCATATCGTTCACATGTGAACGAGATCCAAACGATCATGAAAGGATCGGAACGCCTGACCCAAGTCGCCCTCAGCACGCCGCTGATGGAGAGGGCACTGCCGGAGCTGCCGATGGCAGGCACGGTGATGGTCCGCCTGCTGCGCATCACCGGCTTCGGGCTCGGCAATTTCTTCGAGCCGGTCTTCCGCTCGATGGCGCTGACCGAGAACACTTTCCACGTGCTGTGCCTGCTGGTGTCGAACCAGAGCGGGAGCGCCTCGCCCGGCGAGCTCAGTGAAATGGTCGGCACCAGCCGCGCAAACATGACGCGGCTGCTCGAGGAGCTGGTGCGCGACGGCTACGTGGCTCGCAGCGTGGATCCGCGCGATGCCCGTCGGCACGTCATCTCGATCACCCGGAAGGGGCGCGCCAAGGCGCTGGAGGCGGCCCCGCAGCTGCGCGAGCCGATCGAGAGCGCGTTCTCGGACCTCTCCGCGAAGGAATTCGCGGTGCTGGAAAGCGTGCTGCGCAAGCTGATCGTTTCGCTGGACAAGAGCCCGCGGGCGCTGCGCGCCGCGGCCTGATCCTCGTCCCATCCATCCGGCCCGCTCGAAAGAACGGCCGCAAGCAAGCTCCGCAAGGAAGTCCCATGTCGAAGAAGATCCTGTACGAGAAGAAGGGCGAGGTCGCCTATGTCACCTTGAACCGGCCCGAGTGCAAGAACGCGGTGGATTACGAGACCCACCTGCTGTTGTGCGATGCCTGGAAGGATTTCCGCGACGACCCCAAGCTGCGCGTCGCAATCCTGACGGGCACGGGCGACGCATTCACGGCCGGTGCGGATCTCAAGACCCATGCGCCGGAGTGGCAGAAGGTCGGCCCCATGGTCGGCCGCGAGCGCATGGAAGACGGTCTTTCCGGCATCACGCGCGGTCCGCTGTCACGCATCACCAAGCCCATCGTTGCCGCCATCAACGGCTGGTGCCTGGGTCACGGCATCGAGCTGTCGATGGCCTGCGACATCCGCGTGGCGTCCGAGAAGGCGCAGTTCGGGACCTTCGAAGTGCGTCGCGGGATGCACTCGGCCGATGGCGGCATCGTGCGCATGCTCAACGCCTGCGGCGTCGGCATCACGATGGAGATGATCCTCACTGGCGAGCCGTTCTCGGCGCAGCGCGCGCTGATGCACAACATGGTCAACAAGGTGGTGCCGCACGACGACCTGATGGCGGCGACCGAGGACATGGTCGCCCGCATCCTGCGCTGCGATCGGGCGGCGACCGAATCGGCGAAGGAGACCCTGCTCGAGGTGATCGGCCGTCCGCTGCACGACCAGCTGAGGGTCGAGGCGATGTGGGGTTACGCGCTCTGCGGTGGCACCCAGACCGTGATGGAGCGCTCCCGGCAGTTCTTCGACAAGTCGGACAAGGGTCCCGCTGGTGCGACCGCCAGCCCGCTCTGACACCGAACCGTCGCCAGGAAATCGATCCTCATGGGTTACCACTCCATCTACCGCTCCGATCTGTTCGAGGGCCAGGTGATCATCGTCACCGGCGGCGGCAGCGGCATCGGCCGCTGCACGGCGCATGAACTGGCCTCGCTCGGCGCGACCGTCGCCATCGTCGGACGCAAGCCCGAGAAGCTGGACTCGGTGAAGGCTGAGATCGCGGCGGTCGGCGGGCAGGTCACGACGCACGTCTGCGACATCCGCGAGGAAGCGCAGGTCGGCGCGACCATCGACAGGGTGCTCGAGCTGCACGGCCGGATCGACGGCCTGGTCAACAATGCCGGCGGCCAGTACCGCATGCCCGCCGAGGACATCAGCACCAAGGGCTTCGAGGCGGTGGTGCGCAACAACCTCGTCGGCGGCTTCATCTTCATGCGCGAGACCTACAAGCGCTGGATGAAGGCCAACGGCGGCTCGATCGTGAACATGATCGCGGACATCTGGCACGGCTGGCCCAACTACGCGCACTCCGCGTCCGCCCGCGGCGGCATGTGGACACTGACCGAGAGCGTGTCCTCGGAGTGGGCGAGCTACGGCGTGCGCGTGAACGCCGTGGCACCCGGCTGCATCGCCAGCAGTGGGCTCGATACCTACGAGCCCGAAGCCCAGCAGTTCTTCCGCGACATTCCCAAAACGATTCCCCTGCAGCGCTGGGGCAATGCATCGGAAATCTCGAGCGCCATCGTCTACCTGCTGTCCCCCGGCGCGGCCTACATCACCGGTGCCTGCATCCGCATCGACGGCGGCTCGCCGAATGCGCGCGTCTGCTGGGGGCCGCTGCGCCAGGAATGCAATTCGGAGCCCTTCGACGGCTTCCATCTCGAGGCCCCGCCCACGGTGCTGGTCGAGGGCCCGAAGAAGCATTCCTCGCGTCCGAAGACGGGCTGAGACGGAAATGTCCGCCGCAGAATCCCAGGCCTCTGATCCCTTGTCCGACGAACCGCAGATCCATGCGCGGCTCGCGGACTACCTGCAGGCGCAGACCGGTCGCCGCTGGACGCTGGGAACGTTCACGCGGTACGCGGTCGGTTTCTCCTGGATCACCTACGGATTCGATGCCCGCGAAGATGGCGTCGAAGGCGAACGCGGCCTGGTTCTCCGGCTGGGTCCGCCCTACGGCCTGTTCGCTCCCTACAGCGCGCTGCCGCAGCACGCCGCGCTGAAGGCACTGGAAGGCACGAACGTGCCGGTGCCGCGCTCCTGGTGGTGGAGCGACGACGCCTCCATTCTCGGCGCGCCGTTCTTCGTCAGTGAAAGGGTGACTGGCTCCGCGCCCGTCCCCTGGGTCAGCGGCAGCAGTTCCGGCTTCGAGGAAGGCTACCGGCTCAGCATCGGGGCGCAGTTCGTCGCGGCGCTGGCGGGGCTGCACACCGCCGAGTGGCGGGGCAGGGCCGGCTTCGAGCACGACGGCGGCGTGACGCGCGAAAACGCGGCACTGCGCCAGGTCGAGGAATGGGAGCGCAACTTCGCGCGCTGGACGCTCAGGCCGTATCCGATGCTGACCTGGGCGTTCCGCTGGCTGCGCCAGAACCTGCCGGTCGCACCGCGCGTGAGTCTCGTGCACGGCGACTACCGGCTCGGCAACTTCCTCGAGCAGCACGGCCGCATCACGGCAATCCTCGACTGGGAACTGGTGCACCTCGGCGATCCGCACGAGGACCTCGGCTGGGCCTTCCTGCCGCAGTACACCGGCGGCTCGGGCCTGGTCTGCCGCCTGCTCAAGAAAGAAGACTTCATCGCGCAGTACGAGCGCGAGGCAGGTTTCAAGGTCGATCCGGCCTCGCTGCAGTTCTACGGGGTGTTCTCGCTGGTCAAGCTCGCCATCACGCACATGGCGGCCGTGCGCTGCTACGAGGACGGACGCTTCAACGACATGCGCATGCCGGCGATGGGAACCCAGATCGCGCCGGTGCTGCGCCAGATCTCCAAGATGCTGCCCGCCGCGCAGACCGCGTGCACCGGGATGCAGCAGGAGCCTGGTAACGCAGCCGGGGGAGGCCGATGAACAACTCGCTCAAGCGGCTGATCGAGGGCATGGCCGCCACCTTGCGCAACGAGGTCATCCCGCATGTCGGCACCGAGTTCGCGCGCGGCCAGGCCTTCGGCGTGATCTACATGCTCAACAGCATCGCCCTGCGGGCGGCCTGGTCGACGGCCTTCGTCGGCGAGCAGATCGCGGCGCAGATCGCACTGCGCGACGCACTCGCGTCGCTTTTGGTCGGCATCGATGCGCCGGCGCTACCGCAGGAAGGATCGGCCGGCCTCGACATCGAGGCGCTCGAAGCGCTTCGTGACCGGAACGAGGACCGCATCTGCGGCCTGGTCGAATGGCACGGCGGCGCGGGCCTGGACGCCCGGCGCGCGGCGGCCATCGAACAGGCGCTGCGCATCTACATGGACCGACAGCTCAAGCATGAACTGCAGACCTCGGCCAAGCCGATGTTTGCCGAGATGTCGAGCGGATCCGAATAAGGGACAGGACAAGGGGAACCAGATGCTCACCGCGCAGGACGACCTGATTGGCCACCAGCTGCCGACGACGTTCGATCACGTCGGCAACAGTGATCCGGCGTGGATGGAGCGCCTCTGGTACACCGGGCATCCGAAGTCGGGCGACGTGATCTTCGATATCGGCCTGGGCTATCACCCCAACCGCAATGTCATGGACGCCTTTGCCGGCGTGACCATCGGCGCGACGCAGCACAACTTCCGCGCCTCGCGGCGCTTGCGGCCCCATCCGCTCGACACCGCCGTCGGCCCGCTGAAGATCGAGGTAGTCGAAGGCCTGCGCCGGCACCGCCTGAGCCTGGCACCCAACGATTCCGGACTGGGTTTCGAGATCGAATTCCTCGGCACGATGAACGCACACGAGGAAGAGCCGCACTTCCGCCGCCGCAATGGGCGCATCACCGAACACATGGCACGTGGCCAGCAGCTGGGCGCCTACCGCGGGTGGCTGGAGGTGGATGGCAAGCGCCGGGCGATCGAGCCGCAGGGCTGGCTTGGCCAGCGCGATCATTCCTGGGGAATCCGCGCGGAGATGAGGACCGACGAGGCGCATCCTCCGGTCACCTTCTATCCCCCCTTCTTCTACGCCTGGACCACGGTCCAGTTCGCCGGTCGCGGGCTGCATGTCTTCTTCAAGGAGCGTGCGCCGGGCGAATTCATCTACCTATCGGGCGAGGAAGTCACGCCGCTCGGCACGAAGCCGGACCCGGCGCGACGCATGAGCGGTGTGAGCCACGAGGTGCATTGGGCCGACGATCCGCATGGTCAGACGGTGGCGTCGGCGGTCTTCGAGGTGAGCCTGGACGACGGCAGTCGCCACACGATGGACATCCGGACGCTGCCGGCGCGCTACTTCCTGAAGGGGGGCCTGTATGGCGGCCTGAACGGATGGTTCCAGGGCGACGACAAGGGAAAGCTCCACGTCGAGCACGAGCGCTGGAATCTGGAAGACCCGGCCGTCCGCAAGCAGGCCCGCACCCTGGCCGACCACGTCATCGAGGTCCGCATCGGCGACGAAGTCGGCTACGGAATCATGGAGTACGGCGTCGGCAAGGGTTACGCGAAGTACGAGCAGGTGCAGCGGCACCCGCCGATATAGATATGCCGCACAGCGGGAGAGGGGGGGACCATGCGCGGATGCGCATGGTGAGGGCAGCTGCAGATTGAAGCAGGTCGCTGATCGAAGAGGAGGCGCGTCATGAGGGACTATCTGAAGTTCTGGTTGATCCCCAACGGCATCGTCGCAGCGGGAATCGCGGGATTCGTGCTGGGCGGCGACTGGGTGTGGCTCGGTATCGCCACGTTCCCGATCCTGGCCCTGGTGGACAGCGTCCTGCCGCGCAACATGCGCCCGCGCCGGATGGAGAGTCCGTTCTGGTCGACGGCGCCGGTCTGGCTCGCGGCGATCGGCTCGCTGGCGATCTACTTCTTCGCGGCGCACCACATCGCGACGAACGCGCTGACCACGATGCAGATCGTCGGCAGCATCGCCTCGCTGATGTGGATATCGGTCGTTCCCGGTGGCCCGGCCGCACACGAGCTGTGGCATCGCCGCGACAAGGCCTCGCGCGTGCTCGGTCGGGTCTCGCAGATCTGCATGTTCGACGGCATCCGCGACATCGGCCACATCGTCGGTCACCACATCGACGTGTGCACGCCCGAGGACGGCGACACCGCGCCGCGCGGGCAGACCTTGTACTGGTTCGCGCTGCACGAGCTGTACGTGAGCTTCAGCATCGGCTTCCGCCTGGAGAACCGGGCGCTGAAGAAGCGTGGACTGAGCTTCTGGAACTGGCGCAACCGCACCTGGAGCTGGCTCGGCGTGCTGCTGATCTTCCAGGGCCTGATCTTCCTGGTCGGCGGCTGGGCCGGCGTGGCGCTGACCGTGACGGGCATGCTTGCCGCACGCCTGTGGATCGAGTCCTTCAACTACTTCCAGCACTACGGGCTGATCCGGGTCGCGGGTTCAAGGATCGGCAACCGTCACGTCTGGAACCACATGAGCGAACTGTCGCGCATCGTCTCCTTCGAGATCACCAACCATGCCGGGCATCACCAGGATTCCTACATGCCCTACAACAAGCTGGTCCCGCACCAGGACGCCATCCCGATGCCGAGCCTGTTCGCCTGCTTCTTCGTCGCGCTGATTCCGCCGCTGTGGCATCGCCGGATCATCATGCCGGCGCTCAAGCGCTGGGATCTCGAATACGCCACGGCAGAGGAGCGCGCGCTCGCCCGTGAGCAGAACCGGCGGGCCGGGTGGCCGGACTGGATCGGCGAGGCGCAGGGCAACGTGGGGCGGGCGGCAACAGCGGGCTGCTGAGATCGCGCGTCACGCCGCGGTGGAAGTGGTCCGCGCCTGAGCCACGAGCCTCTGGTGGAGAATATCACCGAAAACGGCCGCTGATTCGGGATGTCGCGCCAACGGCAAGCCAGGCACCTGACACGCGGCTGTAGGCGACGAGAAAGCCGCGATCGCACGCATGACCGAGGCTGGCGACGGCGGCATCGGCGTCGAGGGGCCGATCGACCTGGATCCGATCTTTCATCGCTGCACGATCACCGCTGCGTAGCGGTGATCGCGACGTACCGCCACCAGGGTCGGTCGCGATCAAGACCGCGGGATTCGCCGGCGGGATCGGCAGGTGCCGGCAAGACGATCGCACCGATGATCCAGCGCGCGATTCCGAACGCCGCTCCACTCGCCCGGACGGGGGGTTTCACTAATCTTTTCGGTGTGTTCTTCTGGCGCGATCTGGGGGGCGCACGTCGCGCTCCGCGTTTCCCGTAGCCACAAACGAAGAAAAATGACCCGCTTTCCTGCTCGCTTCCTTGCGTCACTAGGTATGACCCTGTTCGTTTCCACCGGGGCGCTCGCGTCACTTGGGCCGTTCGAGCACGGAGCGGGAATCAAGTCGATGGGCGCTGGCGGCATCTCCTATGTGAATGCGCAGGAGACCACCGCGCTGTCGGCGAATCCGGCCCAGGCCTCGTCGATGGGAAGACGTTACGACCTGGGCCTGGACGTTCTTCTCCTGTACCCGGATAGCTCGATCGAGGGGAACGCCATCGCGCCCGATTTCCGTTCCGCGTCGGATGGGCGTCGTTGGTACCTGATCCCGCAGGTCGGAATATCGCTGCCGCTGAACGATCGATGGACCTTCGGCATGACCATGCTCCAGGCCGGCCTGGGGCCGGACTATCCGGAGAGTCCCTACACGCGCTTCGGTGGCGCCCCGCGGGCTTCGCTGACCCTGGGATCGGGCAGCATCGTGTCGGCGCTGGCCTGGCGTCCGGTCGAGAATCACAGCTTCGGCTTCGGCCTGATCCTTGGCTACCAGTTCCTGGAAGTGAAGGGCATGCAGTTCCTGGCCTCGTCCGATCCGCAGTTCCGGGTTTCCAAGCATCCGGACAAGGTGACCAACCAGGGCAAGGATGGCGGTTACAGCATCGGCTACACCCTGGGCTGGACCGGTGAACTGGTGCCCGGATTTTCAGCCGGCATCGGGTATCGCTCGAAGTCGTGGACGCAGAAGCTCGACGACTATCGCGGACTGCTGCCGGACGAAGGGTCGCTGGAACTGCCCGCCGCGTATGGCATCGGCCTGTCCTGGCGCGTCGCCGAGCCCTGGACCGTCGCCGTCGAGTGGCAGCGGTACGAATACGAATCGGAGCCCGCGTTCCGGAACTCCATCTCGGCCCTGTCGTCGGGACACCTGTTGGGCTCTTCCAAGGGGCCCGGCTTCGGTTGGGAGGATCAGAATGCGTTCAAGCTCGGCGTGACCTGGGATATGCGCTCGGATCTGGTCCTGAGAGCGGGCTATGTGCACGCGGACCAGATCATCCAGGAGTCGGACACGCTGTTCACCCTGATGGCACCGGCGGTCATGACCACGCATTACACCAGCGGCCTCACCTATGTCTGGAAGGACTGGGAGTTGACCGGTGCATTGGCCTACTGCCCGAAGCAGGACGTCAACGGCCAGGGCTCGATACCGCCGGCGTTTGGCGGCGGCGAGGCGCAGGTCAGGAACGAATTCTTCTCGGCCGGATTTTCGCTTGGCCGACGTTTCTGAGATCCGGATCCGCGCGCACCGATCAGCGTGAGCGGGGGAGCGGCGGCGCCGCGCTGCGCCGCACTCCATCGCCCCGATATCGCGCGGTTCGGCCGTCCATGGACGAGCCCGTGATCGAACTGAGCGCCCGGGCCTGACAGGTCCTGTCCAGCGTCTTTCAACGATTGCGGAGCCTCTGGTCAGCGATCCGGGCCCGGCGTGCGTGCCCGGCTTGCGGCCGCATGCCGATACCTCTGGCGTCCGGGATCATCTCCCGTTTTCCAAAGCGCGTCGGACGGCGCTTCAACGCATGTCCCGCGGCGGATAGACCGCCAGTTCCCGCACAGGGCGCAATTCCGGAATCGCGAACGCTTGGAACGGTTCCAGCGGTTCCATGATCTGCTTGTGGCTCTGGCTCTGGCCGTCGATGCGGAAGATCGCCTCGTCGAAGCCCATCCTCCGGATCTTCCTGAACGGGTCGACGATGTCGCCGGGCGTGCCGCCGAGCATCCGCGGCGGGGTGACGTCCATCCACTCGAAGTCGCCCTCGTGGTCGGCGATCAGCTTCCTCCAATCGTTCGGGCGCCGGCCCACGCCCGGCTGATTGATGTCGACCGGCGGGCGCGGTCTGACCAGAGCGAGCGAAGTTCAGGACGCTTGACCTGGATCAAGGCAACGAATGCCACTCGCCGATAGCATCGTTACCGAAGATGGAGCATCGCCTCGGGACGGGATCCGGGTTTCATCCCGCGCGGGTCCATGAAGCGCTGGGCCCATCACTGAATGGGATGTCGAAGAGCATGGAATCAAGCACGACCATTCCGACCCAGGCCAAGAGCATGCTCTGCCTGACCACGCTTGCCTGGACCGTATGTTTTGCGGTCTGGACGATCTTTTCGATTATCGGAGTGCAGATCCAGCAGGATCTGGGACTGTCCGAGACGCAGTTTGGCCTGCTGATTTCAATGCCGATCCTGACCGGGGCAATCGCCAGATTGCTGCTGGGCATTGCCGCCGAACGCTTTGGCCCCCGCCTGGTCAGCACGCTGACCATGCTGCTCACGGCCGGCGCAACCTGGATGTTGACCTGGGCCAATAGCTACGCCGGCTACCTGATGGCGGCGCTGGGTGTTGGCCTTGCCGGCGCGGTGTTCATCACCGGCATCAGCTTCATCGCCCGGTGGTACCCGAAGCAGCGGCATGGCTTCGCCTTCGGCCTTTTCGGTGTCGGGCAGGTGGGAGCCGCCATCACCAATTTCGGCGCGCCCCTTCTCATGGCGGCGCTTGGCTGGGTCGTCACTGCGCAGATCTACGCCATCGCCCTGGCCAGTGCCGCGGTGCTGTTCTGGCTGTTGACCACGGATGATCCGGAAACCATCGCCCGGCGCCAGAGTGGCGCGCGAGGAACCTCATTGGCCGACCAGATCCGACCGCTGCGGGTCCTTCGCGTGTGGCGCTTTGCGCTCTATTATTTCTTCGCCTTTGGTGCCTTCGTTGCACTGGCCTCCTGGCTGCCGCGCTACTACACCGGCTTCTATGGCCTGGACCTGGGCCAGGCCGGCATGCTCACCGCGGTGTTCTCGTTCTCGGCGGCGGTGTTTCGCGCCCTGGGCGGCTGGCTGTCCGATCGCTGGGGCCCGCGCCGGGTGATGTACATCACCTTCATCGTGTCGCTGGTCTGCCTGTTGCTGCTGTCCTATCCCCGGACCACCTACATCGTGCACGGCATGCGCGGGCCGATCGAGTTCAGCTTCGGCATGCCGCTGCCGGGGTTCGTGCTGATCAGCTTCGTGCTCGGCTTCGTCATGTCTCTGGGTATGGCAGCCGTGTACAAGCACCTTCCTGCCTATTTCCCGGACCATGTCGGCTCCGTCGGCGGCATGGTCGGCATGATCGGCGGTCTCGGCGGCTTCTTCCTGCCGATCGTCTTCGGCATCGTCAACGACCTGACCGGTATCTGGAACACGGCCTTCATGGCCTTGTTCGGACTGGTCGCCGTCAACCTGACCTGGATGCACCTGGCCATCCTGCGCATGGAACGCCGCAAGTATCCGGATCTCGGCGAGTTGCGGTACCTGCCGGAAGCGATGCCGGACGATGCCTCCGCCGCTGCATCCCGGCCGCGCTGAGCCAGGGCCATGCGCCTGCTGCGCCGTTGCGGGGCCCTGCTGGACGAGGGGGCGGCGCAACTCTTCCCCGGCTACTTCGCGGTCACGATGGCGACCGGCGCGACCTCGATCGCCAGCCAGTTGCTGGGCCTTGCGATGCTCGCGCAGTTGCTGCTGCTGGCGAATCTGCTGGCCTATGCCTTGCTCTGGTGCCTGACCCTGACCCGCCTGGTGCGCTATCCCGGGCGGCTGGTCATGGACATGGTCGACCACGCCCGCGGCCCCGGCTTTTTCACCATCGTCGCCGGCACCGGCATCCTCGGCTCGCAGTTCATCGTGGTACTGGGCTGGCACACGGCCGCCAGCGGATTCTGGGTCCTCGCCACGGGCCTGTGGTGCGTGATCATGTACGCGTTCTTCATCGCCGTCACGGTACGCCAGCAGAAGCCGGCACTGGCCGGCGGCATCAACGGCGCCTGGCTGCTGGCCGCTGTCAGCACCCAGTCGGTCGCGATACTGACCGCCCTGTTGCCCGGCCACGGCGCGGCGGACCTGCAGCTGTTTTTCGCGCTGACCATGTACCTGATCGGCTGCATGCTGTACATGGCGATCATCACGCTGATCTTCTACAGGTTGACGTTTCTGCGGGTGACCGCGGATGTGCTCACGCCGCCGTACTGGATAAACATGGGCGCCGTCGCGATCACGACGCTGGCCGGCTCGACATTGATCATGCGTGCGCCGGACACCCTGCTGGAGGACTTTCTGCCCTTCCTGCGCGGGTTCACGCTGTTCTTCTGGGCCACCGCGACGTGGTGGGTGCCGTTTCTGATCGGCCTGATGCTCTGGCGCCATGTGCTGCGCCGGCATGCGCTGCACTATGAGCCGCAACTCTGGAGCATGGTCTTTCCGCTGGCCATGTACACCACGGGCACGTGGCGTCTGGCCGATGCGCTGCAGCTGCCATTTCTGCAGTGGATCCCCTGCATCTCGTTCTGGCTCGCGCTGTGTGCCTGGGTGCTGACGAGCCTGGCAATGGGCCTGCATTTCGTCCGGATCGCGCGGCGGATGCTGTGGCGGACGCAAGGGCAGGGATGACCGTCCGACAAGTCCACGCTGGCCACCCGCGTGCGGCCTGATCCAGATCAATTCCAGCCGCCGGGTTCTCAACTACGCTCGACCCAGACCTGAGCCGACCCGGGACCTCCTGGGGGGCTTCCCGCACCGCATGCCCGGAGCGCATTGATGAGTCATTTCCTGGATCACCTGACCTACTTTCGTCGGGAAAAGGAAACGTTCGCGGGGGGGCACGGCATCAAGACAGACGAGAGCCGCCGCTGGGAGGACGCGTACCGCAGCCGCTGGCAGCATGACCGCATCGTGCGTTCGACCCACGGGGTCAACTGCACCGGTTCCTGCTCCTGGAAGATCTACGTCAAGAACGGGCTGATCACCTGGGAGACCCAGCAGACCGACTACCCGCGCACACGCCCGGGGCTGCCGAACCACGAGCCACGTGGCTGCGCCCGCGGCGCCAGCTACTCCTGGTATGTCTACAGCGCCAACCGCGTGAAATACCCGATGGTGCGCTCGCGGCTGATCAAGCTCTGGCGGGAAGCCCGCGCGCAGCATGCCGATCCGGTCGAAGCCTGGCGTGCCATCGTCGAGGATCCCGCCAAGGCCAGGAGCTACAAGGAGCGGCGAGGCCTGGGTGGCTTTATCCGCGGCGACTGGGAGGAAATCAACGAGATCATCGCCGCGGCCAATGTCTACACCGCCAAGCAGTACGGGCCGGACCGCATCGTCGGCTTCTCGCCGATTCCGGCGATGTCGATGGTCTCCTACGCCGCTGGCACGCGCTATCTGTCGCTGATCGGCGGAGTCTGCCTGAGCTTCTACGACTGGTACTGCGACCTGCCGCCGGCCAGTCCCCAGACCTGGGGCGAGCAGACCGACGTGCCCGAATCCGCGGACTGGTTCAATTCCACCTTCCTGATGATGTGGGGTTCGAACGTGCCGCAGACGCGCACGCCCGATGCGCACTTCATGACCGAGGCGCGCTACCGCGGCACCAAGACGGTGACCGTGACGCCGGACTATTCCGAGGCCTCCAAATTCGGCGACATCTGGCTGAATCCCAAGCAGGGCACGGACTCGGCCATGGCCATGGCCATGGGCCACGTGATCCTCAAGGAATGGCATGTCGAAGGCAGAAGCGCGTACTTCGACGACTACGTGCGCCGCTACACCGATCTGCCTTCGCTGGTGCTGCTCGACGAGCAGGACGGCCGGCTGGTGCCGGGCCGTTACCTGCGCGCCTCGGACCTGGAGGCTGGCGCCGGGCAGCAGCACGCCGAGTGGAAGACCCTGGCCCGTGACGAGGCCAGCGACCGTGTCGTCGTGCCGCGCGGCTCCATCGGCTTTCGCTGGAGCGAGGAACGTGGTCACTGGAACCTCGAGCCCAAGGACAGCGAAGGGCAGGGCATCCGCCTGGCGCTGAGCCAGCTCGACAATCGCGACGAAGTGGCCGGCGTCGCCTTTCCCTACTTCGGCGGCGGCGGCAACGCCCACTGGGCGCACACCGAACATGACCCGATCCAGCTGCGCAACGTGCCGGTGCGGCGCATGAGGCTGGCCGACGGCCGCGAGGTGCGCGTGGCCACGGTCTTCGATCTGATGGTCGCCAATTACGGCATCGACCGCGGCCTGGGCGGTGGCAACGTGGCCGCGAGCTTCGACGATGACGTGCCCTATACGCCGGCATGGCAGGAGCGCATCACCGGCGTGCCGCGCGAGAAGGTCATCACGGTGGCCCGCCAATTCGCCGAGAACGCGCACAAGACCAACGGCAAGTCGATGATCATCATCGGCGCGGCGATGAACCACTGGTACCACATGGACATGAACTACCGCGGCGTCATCAAGATGCTGATGATGTGCGGTTGCGTGGGCGTGTCCGGCGGCGGCTGGGCGCATTACGTGGGCCAGGAGAAGCTGCGTCCGCAGACGGGCTGGACGCCGCTGGCCTTCGCGCTGGACTGGCACCGTCCGCCCCGGCACATGAACGGCACCTCGTTCTTCTACAACCACAGCAGCCAATGGCGGTACGAAAAGCTGGAGGTGTCCGAACTGCTCTCGCCGCTGGCCCGGGAGGAGGACTTCCACGGCAGCTTCATCGATTTCAACGTCCGTGCCGAGCGCATGGGCTGGCTGCCCTCGGCCCCGCAGCTCTCGCGCAACCCGCTGGAGATCGGCCGCGAGGCCAAGGCTGCCGGCGTCGATCCGAAGGACTACGTGGTCGAGAAGCTCAAATCCGGCGAGCTGGCCTTTGCCAGCGAAGACCCCGACAACCCCGCGAAGTTCCCGCGCAACATGTTCGTCTGGCGCTCGAATCTCCTGGGGTCTTCCGGCAAGGGCCACGAGTACATGCTGCGCTACCTGCTGGGCACTGAAAACGGTATCCAGGGCAAGGATCTGGGCGAGTGCGACGCGCAGAAACCCGAGGAGGTGAAGTGGCGCGAGGCCGCCCGCGGCAAGCTGGACCTGCTGGTAACGCTGGACTTTCGCATGTCCACCACCTGCATGTACTCGGACATCGTGCTGCCCACCGCGACCTGGTACGAGAAGCACGATCTCAACACCTCGGACATGCATCCCTTCATCCACCCGCTGACCGCGGCCGTGGACCCGGCCTGGGAATCACGCTCGGACTGGGACATCTACAAGGGCATCGCGAAGAAATTCTCCGAGCTCGTCGAGGGACATCTGGGCACCGAAACCGATGTGGTGACGCTGCCGTTGCAGCATGACTCGCCAGCGGAGCTCGGCCAGGCCCTGGACGTCAAGGACTGGAAACGCGGTGAATGCGAAGCGCTGCCGGGCAGGACCATGCCGAGCATCCTCGCCATCGAGCGCCACTACCCGGAAACCTACGCCCGCTTCACGGCGCTGGGTCCGCTGATGGAGAGCGCCGGCAATGGGGGCAAGGGTCTGGCCTGGAATACCGACGAGGAAGTGCAGGCCCTGGGCGAACTCAACGGCCGCCACCGGGAGGGTGCGAACCAGGGCAGGCCGAAGATCGAGTCGGCCATCGACGCCGCCGAGACCATCCTGATGCTGGCGCCGGAAACCAACGGCAGGGTCGCGATGAAGTCCTGGGCGGCCCTGGGCAAGGCGACCGGCCGCGACCATACACACCTGGTGGCCGGACATGCCTCGGAGAAGCTGCGCTTCAGCGATCTCGTGGCCCAGCCGCGCAAGATCTACTCCTCACCGATCTGGTCCGGCATCGAGTCCGAGAAGGTCTGCTACAACGCCGGCTGGACCAACGTCAACGAGCTGATCCCCTGGCGCACCCTGACCGGCCGCCAGCAGTTCTACCAGGACCATGCCTGGCTGCGCGCCTTCGGCGAGCAGCTGTGTGTCTACAAGCCGCCCGTTGATCTGAAGACGATCCAGCCGATCCTGGGCAAGCGCGGCAACGGCAACCCGGAGATCGTGCTGAATTTCATCACCCCGCACCAGAAGTGGGGCATCCACAGCACCTACACCGACAACCTGCTGATGCTGACGCTGTCGCGTGGCGGGCCGATCGTCTGGATCTCCGAGGTGGATGCGAAGAAGGCCGGCCTGCGCGACAACGACTGGATCGAGGCCTACAACATCAACGGCGCCATCACCGCCCGCGCGGTGGTCAGTCAGCGCGTGCCCGAGGGCATGTCGATGATGTACCACGCCCAGGAGAAGATCGTGAACACGCCGGGCTCGGAGATAACCGGCATGCGCGGCGGCATCCACAACTCGGTGACGCGCACTGTGCTCAAACCCACGCACATGGTGGGTGGCTACGCCCACCTGAGCTATTCCTTCAACTACTACGGCACGGTCGGCGCCAACCGCGACGAATTCATCATCGTGCGCAAGATGAACAAGGTCGACTGGATGGACGGGGAGTCGCCCGGCGATTCGCTGCCCGGGGAGAGTGCGTAATGAAAGTACGGGCGCAGATCGGCAAGGTCCTGAACCTGGACAAGTGCATCGGATGCCACACCTGCTCGGTGACCTGCAAGAACGTCTGGACATCCCGGGAGGGCGTGGAATACGCCTGGTTCAACAACGTCGAGACCAAACCCGGTGTCGGCTACCCCAAGAACTGGGAGAACCAGGAGCGCTACAAGGGTGGCTGGACGCTCAAGGGCGAGCGCCTGCAGCCGCGCATCGGCGGACGCTGGCGGGTGCTGGCCAACATCTTCGCCAACCCGGACATGCCATCCATCGATGACTATTACGAACCGTGGAAGTACGACTACGCCTGGATTCAGAAGGCGGGTCACACCAAGACCATGCCCACCGCACGGCCACGCTCCTGGCTGACCGACAAGCGTATGGAGAAGATCGAATGGGGCCCGAACTGGGAGGAAATCCTCGGCACCGAGTTCGAGCACCGCTCCAAGGACAGCAACTTCGAGGGTGTGCAGAAGGAGATCTACGGGCAGTTCGAAAACACCTTCATGATGTACCTGCCGCGGCTGTGCGAGCACTGCCTGAATCCCACCTGCGTTGCGGCCTGTCCCTCCGGCGCGATCTACAAACGCGAAGAAGACGGGATCGTGCTGATCGACCAGGACAAGTGCCGCGGCTGGCGCATGTGCGTCTCGGGCTGTCCCTACAAGAAGATCTACTACAACTGGCGCAGCGGAAAATCGGAGAAATGCACCTTCTGCTATCCGCGCATCGAGGTCGGCGAACCGACCGTCTGCTCGGAAACCTGCGTTGGGCGCATCCGCTATCTGGGCGTCATGCTGTATGACGCCGACCGTATCGAGGAAGCGGCGAGCGTGCCCAACGAACAGGACCTGTACCAGGCCCAGCTCGACATCTTCCTCGATCCCAACGATCCGGAGGTCATCGCCGCGGCCCGCGCCGAGGGCATTCCCGAGGACTGGCTCAAGGCCGCGCGGCAGTCGCCGGTATACAAGATGGCGGTGGAGTGGAAGATCGCCTTCCCGCTGCACCCGGAGTACCGCACGCTGCCGATGGTCTGGTACTGCCCGCCGCTGTCGCCCATCCAGTCCGCCGCCGAGGCCGGCAAGATCGGCTACAACGGAGAGATCCCGGACGTCGGAAGCCTGCGCATCCCGGTGCGCTACCTGGCGAACATGCTGACGGCCGGCGAGGAGGCGCCGGTCACGCTGGCGCTGGAACGCATGCTGGCGATGAGGGCGTTCATGCGCAGCCGCCACGTCGACGGCCGCGAGAACCTCGAGGTGCTCGAGCGGGTCGGGTTGGACGTGGCCACGGTCGAAGACATGTACCGCTACATGGCCATTGCCAACTACGAGGACCGCTTCGTCATCCCCAGCAACAAGCGCGAATACGCGCACTCCATCTACGACGGCATCAGCGAGCGTGGCGGCTGCGGCTTCTCCTTCGGGAATGGCTGCAACTCCGGCAGCGCCGACGTCTTCGGTGGGCGGCCGAGCAGCGCGCGCAAGTTCTTCCCGATCCGGCTGGAGAAGCTCCTCGAAAAGAAGGTGAAACCGTGAGCCAGCTCAGTCTGCGGGTCATTTCCCGGTTGATGGCGTATCCCACCGCGACCCTGCAGGCCGCGGTACCCGAGATGCGTTCGGCACTGATCGATGAAGCGGCGCTGCCGTCGATACATCTGGAGGCCCTGGATGCCTTGCTCGGCACCATCGCGGCCACGCCGCTGTTGACCCTGCAGGAGCGCTACGTCGAGACCTTCGACCGGGGCCGCAACCTGTCCCTGCACCTGTTCGAGCACGTGCACGGGGAATCGCGTGATCGCGGCCAGGCCATGGTCGATCTGATGAACCACTACCACGCCCACGGCTGCCTGCTGGACGCCCATGAACTGCCCGACCACCTGCCCCTGATGCTGGAGTTCATGTCCACGCAAAGCCGCGAGGAATCGCGCGGGCTGCTGGAGGACGCGATGCCGGTCCTGGTGCTGCTCGGCGCGCGACTTCGCGAGAGCGGCGGTGACTACGCGGCGCTGTTCGAAGCCCTGGAGAGCCTGGGCACGGCCCCGGCCGAGGCCGAGGCGATGCGCCGCCAGGCGGCGGCCGAGGGCCCGGACGAGACGATCGAAAGGATGGACGACATCTGGGAAGAGGAGCAGGTCACCTTCCTCGGCAACAGCAATCCCGCCGGCAGTGGATGCACGGCGCAGCCCGCCGGTCCGCAGGTGGCCACCGAGCAGCCGGTGCAATGGATGGGCCGGGGATCCGCCAAACGCGGCTTCCTGCGTGCCTGATGGAGTCCCCCGCCATGGCTTACATCAACCAGTTTCTTTTCGGCGTGTTCCCCTTCATCGCCGGCAGTGTCTTCCTGCTCGGCTCCCTGCTGCGCTATGAGCGCGGCCAGTACACCTGGCGCGCCATGTCCAGCCAGACCTTCAGCTCCGGCCCGGCCTTTCGCTGGGCCAGCGTCGCCTTCCATGTCGGCATCCTGCTGCTGTTCTTCGGGCATTTCTTCGGCCTGCTGACACCGGCGCCGCTGTATCACGCGCTGGGGTTGTCCACCTCGGCCAAGCAATTGCTGGCCATCGTCGCCGGCGGCATCTTCGGCACGCTGTGTTTTCTCGGCCTGACCTATCTGCTCTACCGGCGCCTGTTCAACGAGCGGGTACGCGTCAACAGCGCACCGATGGACACCTTCATCATTGCGCTCCTGTATCTGCAGGTGCTCACGGGACTGGCATCCATCGGGGTCTCCAAGGACCACATGGACGGTGCGGTCATGGTGCAGCTGGCCAACTGGGCCCAGCACATCGTCACCTTCCGGCCCAGCGGCTGGGAATACATTGCCGACGTGCACTGGATCTACAAGCTTCATGTCGTTCTCGGCATGCTCATGTTCACCGCCTTTCCCTTCAGCCGCCTGGTGCACATCTGGAGCTGGCCGGTCGGCTATGTCCGGCGCCGCTACCAGGTCGTGCGCGGCCACTGAGACGAGCCATGCAGAACCTGCAGTCGCGCCCCAGCCTGCCTCCCACGCTGCCGGACATCACGGTCAATGGGCAGACGATTTCCCCGGCCGACATCGACCGCGAGGTGCAATACCATCCGGCCGACGACCTGCGCATGGCGCGACGCCAGGCCGCCACCGCGCTGGTCGTGCGTGAGCTGCTGCTGCAGCGTGCCCGCGCACTCGGCATCGAGGCGATGCCGATCGAGGACGAAACCCGTCATGAGGCCGTCATCCGCGTGCTGATCGAACGGGAGTGCGCGGTTCCGGAACCGACCGGGGCGGATTGCCGGCGCTATTTCGACAACAACCGCGAACGCTTTCGCACGCCGGACCGTCACGAGGTGTCGCACATCTTCTTCCCGGCGCCCAACGATGATGCCGACGCACGTGCGCAGGCCCGCGCCGCGGCTCGCGCGGTACTCGACGGCCTGGACGGCGATGTCGGTGCCTTCGCCGCCGCCGCCGCGGAGCACTCGCGCTGCCCTTCGCGGGACCAAGGAGGGCGGCTTGGTCTGATCGATCGCGGCCAGACCGCGCCCGAGTTCGAAAAGGCGCTGTCGCGCCTGGCCATCGGCGAGATCGCCCGCCACCCGCTGGAGACACGTTACGGCTTTCATGTCGTGCTGCTGCACGACCGGGAGCCGGGCGAGCCGCTGCCCATCGACGCGGTCGCCGGCGACATTGCCGCCTACCTGCACGAGCAGGTGCAGCGCCGCGCGATCAGCCAGTACCTCAAGGTGCTCGCCGGCGAAGCCGAAATCGCCGGCATCGACCTGGACGCCGCCGACACTCCGCTGGTGGGATGAGCCGATGATCGGGACCTATCAGGACCTCTTGGAAACCGCGCTTGCCAGCGATGAGCCGCAGCGTCTGCTGGTCGTACTGCTGCAGACCGAGCGGATGCAGCGCCTGGGGGCGGACGCCACATCGCCGGGATTCGACGGCGAAGGCACGCTGACGCCGGCGATGGCCCGCGATTTCGCCATCGACGCAGATCTGGACTTCACCTCCCTGGTCTGCGCCGCGGAACAGGCCGCACCAGGCTGGTGCCTGATGATGACAGCGGTACTGGTCGGGCGCCGCGGACAGCCGCCTGCTGCCGAGGAGGCTGCCCCGCATCTCAAGCGCATGGCCAATGCGGTGATGACCGGCGAGCAGCTCGAACGCTACGTGTTCTTCGACCGCGACGGTGATGCAGTACGGCTCAAGTCCGCCGGCCACGGGTGAACGGGCGCTCGCTGAGCGCCGAACCCGGTTGCTGAAGGAGATCAAGCTGCCGAGCGGTACCGGGCGCCAGCGCGGGCCTGGACTTCGGGACGGGTCCTTGCCGAACCGGTCGCGATCGGTTGCGACGTCCTTCCGGCGAACGACAGCGCGATGGACGCTCGTGCGGCGGCGGTCCCATGCGCCGATCTCGCCGAGCACGCCGGGGAAGGACACCGCAGCCGGGTCACCATGCGCGGGGCTCCCTGCAGGCAGGAGATCAGCTCCTCACGTCCGGCCTCTGATCCACCGCGTGCACTGGCGCCTGGTGGTACAGATCCCGTAATGCACGTCCGTTGAGCAGCCCCCAGGGAATCAGCAATCCTGATTCCATCCTGTACCGGGCCCAGCCCGGGTGACGCGAGAGTGAATGATCCTTGCGGTACATGCGCGGGATGAACACCAGGATTGCGGCATAGGCGACCACGGCCCACGCCAGCCAGTGGCTGGCGAGCCAGGCGTAGGCGCTGTAGAGCAGGATCTCGCCGAGGTAGTTCGGGTTGCGCGTATACCGGAACATCCCATCGGTGATCAGGCCCTCGCGATACCGCAGTGCCCAGTGGCGCTGTCCATCCGCCGCGATCATGACGACGACGCCGATGGTATGCACGGCGATCGCGACGGCGAGTTCCGGCCCGGTCGGCTCAAGGTGCCGGGACAGGAACAGGTAGGGGATCAGCCAATACAAGCCGATCAGGCCCACGTACAGGCCGATCGCACCTGGCAGGCTGATGCGTGTCTCGAGCTGGTGGTCGCGGAATCCAAAATCCTTGATCAGCCAGCAATAGCCGTAGACACCATGCAGGGCCAGGTACGTCCAGGCGCCGATCGAAAAGTTCCCGTACGCGACCATCATCCCGAAGATGAGGAAGACCGTCACGATCTTGTGCAGGTTCACGGCCCAGGCAAACTTGATCCAGCGTCGCCCTCGCGCCTGCGTGACAAACGCATCCAGAACCGTGAGGCAGACCGCCGCCCATCGCGGAACGTCGGCACGTGTAACCGTAGGGTCCATGACGTTTCTCCGGCGCTCCAGGTTGCGGACGCCAGCACGGTAACAAGGACGGGGGGGCACGCCGCACTACTCGACCGGGTAGCGCGCACGACATCCGGTGCCGTCGATCCACCGGATCGTTGCGGGCGCCGCGCCGCGTCTTCAGCTCAGGGACACCAGACCGCGATGGCGGCAGAGCGCGCCCGTCGAAGACTACCCACTCGTGTAGTGCTGCGACCGGGGTGCGATTCCTAGCATCACTCGCACTGACCGACAGCGCCTCGCCTGAACGGAGTGCCGAAAAGACACCGCGATCGCGGATGCATGTCGGATGCAGACGGGGCGGACCGTCGCCCTCTTCACCGCGAGATTCATGGAGGAGTCCGTCATGGCGACCAGCATGGAACACAACGTAGTCGACGCGATTGGCGCGCATCGTCAGGCGCCAGTCTTTGGGTGGCCCGCGTCACCGCGGGTCAAGCTTGGCGGCAGCGGCGCAGAGCCGCCGTTGACGGACATCGAGGCGGAGTTCCAGCAGACCCTGCGCAAGTTTGCGGTCGAGGTGATGCGCCCGATCGGGCGGAAGCTCGATCGCATGACGCCGGAGGCCATCATCGCGGCGGATTCTCCGTACTGGGAGTTCCGCCGCCGCTACCTCGATCTCGGGGTGAGGCTCGAGTCACTGGCCCAGATGCCGGTGGAGCAACGCGCCCGCATGTTCTGCCTGATCTTCGAGGAACTGGGCTATGGCGATGCGGGCCTGGCCATCTCGGTGGGCGCCGGAATGCTGCCGCAGTACATCTCGGCGCTGTTCCAGAACGAATTCCTGATGAAGCGTTTCCCGGAGGAGATGCTCGGGTGCTGGGCGATCACCGAGCCCGACCACGGAAGCGACATGCTCGATCCAACCGGTGCGGCGCGCCCTGTGGAGGGACGCTACGGCCGACCCAACTGCGTGGTCACGTTCGCCGGCGACAAGGTCGTGATCAACGGCCAGAAGTCCGCATGGGTTTCGAACGGCACGATTGCCGAGGTGTGCATCCTCTACGCGGCGGCCGACACCGGTGCCGGGCCCGACCCCGTGCGTGGCTGCGTCGTGGTGCTGCCGATGGATCTGCCGGGCGTGACGCGTGGCAAGCCGCTGGACAAGCTCGGGCAGCTGGGCGATCCGCAAGGCGAAGTGTTCTTCAACAATGTCGAGGTTCCGCTCGAGTATGTCCTTGCCGGACCCGACGACTATCAGCGCGCCGTCTACTGCGTCCACGCCGAAGCCAACGTGCTCATGGGCGCGACCTTCACCGGCGCTGCGCGCGCCGCCTATGACATGGCATATGCATACGCACACGAGCGTCGCCAGGGGGGTGTGCCCATCATCCGGCACCAGTCGGTCGCTTCCCGTCTGTTTCACATGTTCCGCAAGGTGGAAGCCGCCTGCGCCCTGACGCGCCGCGTCGCCCTGTTCAACCAGTCCATGCCGATCCCTGCCCTGCAGGCGGCCATGGCAGCGAAGGTCACCGGAACCCAACTGGCCTTCGAAGTCGCAAGCGAGGCGGTGCAGATGTTCGGCGGAAACGGGGTCACCCGGGAGTACCCGGTGGAAAAGATCTTCCGTGATGCCCGGTCCGCCCTGATCGAGGACGGGTGCAACGAGATGCTCGCCATCAAGGGTGGATACCTGTTGGCCGACAGCACCACCAACTGATCGTCGACGAGGAGATCGCCATGAAGCATAACGTCGTGGTCGCCGGCGTCGGAATGACACGGTTCGGCAATCACATGAATCGCGGTTTGAAGAGCCTGGCCGGTGAAGCGATCGGCGCGGCCCTGAACGATGCCGGTGTCGGCCCCGGGCAGCTGCAGGCTGCGTACATGGGAAATGTCGCCGCCTCCGTGATCACAGGGCAGGTGTGCGTGCCCGGTCAGGTCGTCCTGCGCAGTCTGGGCATCGGCCGAATACCCGTGGTCAATGTCGAGAACGCCTGTGCGACGGCGGCCACTGCCTTCGACCAGGCCTGCACGATGATCACGCTCGGCCGCTACGACGTGGTGCTGGCCTGCGGCTACGAGAAGCTCTACCACGAGGACAAGCAGAGGACCTTCTCCGCGTTCAGCGGTGCCGTGGACGTCGAGGCGATGGACAGCGTGCTCGAAGGCATTCGCACGCGGATCGAGCGAGCCGGCTTGAAGGCGGATCTGGAGGGGGCAGGGCGCACCCGCTCGCTGTTCATGGACATCTACGTGGCGTGGGCCGTGCAGCACATGAACAAGTACGGCACGACGCGCGAGCAGTTCGCCGCCGTGTCGGCCAAGAACTCGTTTCACGGCAGCCTCAATCCACGTGCGCAGTACAACCAGGTCCTGTCCGTCGCCGACGTGCTGGGTGCGCGTGAGGTCGCGTGGCCACTCACGCTGCCGATGTGCTCGCCAATCGGTGACGGTGCGGCCGCGGTCGTGCTGGTCAGCGAGCGCAAGGCCAGGGAGATCGGTTTGACCGATCCGGTGCGGGTGGCCACCACGGTGCTCGCAAGCGGGTGGGACTACGGATCGGAGGAGGAAACCTCGTTGGCCGAGGTGGTCGCGCGGCAGGCCTACGAAGAGGCGGGGCTCGGCCCGGCCGATCTCAGCTGCATCGAACTCCACGATGCCTCGGCGCCGTCGGAAATCATCTACTACGAGTATCTCGGGCTGTGCGAGAAGGGCGCAGGCGGCCCGCTGGTCGAGTCCGGGGCGACGCGCCTCGGCGGGCGCACGCCGGTGAACACGTCGGGGGGATTGCTGCGCAAGGGTCACCCGATCGGTGCGACCGGTATCGCACAGATCGTCGAGCTTGCAGACCAGCTCAAGGGCAGGGCCGGAGCACGTCAGGTCGCCGGTGCACGCGTCGGACTTGCCGAGAATGGTGGCGGTTTCATCGGCGAGGATGCGGCGGCACTGGCCGTCAGCATCCTCACACGCTGAAGGGAGCGGTCATGAGCGCGCGCGATGAACTGATCCTCGGCAACCTGATCGCGAACCGCGTCGAGTCCGATCCGGACCGACGCATCCTGACCTTCGTCAATGTCACGGAACAAGGCGGGTTCGAGGAGCAGACCCGCAGCTATCGCGGGCTGTGGGACAACGCGCAGCGCATGGCAGCGGCGTTGATCGAAGCCGGCATGGCACCCGGTGATCGCTTCGCGATCATGATGCAGAACCACGCGGAGTTCGTCGACGCGATGGTCGCCAGCTCGATCGCGAATACCGTGTTTGTTCCGATCGACCCGCGTACGCAGGGCGCCAAGCTGCGCTACATGCTCGACTTCGCCGGGTGCCGTGGGGTGCTCACCGCGGCATATGTGATCCCGCAGCTGCTTGCCGTACTGCCGTCCCTGCCGGAGTTGCGATGGATCTGGGTCATCGGTGACGAGCCGCCCGCGCAGCTGCCGCGGCAGGGGCGGTGGCTGGGCGAGGTGCTGGGCGCGAGGAGAGCGGACCTGGACGTGGGCGCCCGCAACCCCGCCGATCCGATGCAGATGCTCTACACCTCCGGTACCACAGGCGATCCCAAGGCGATCCTCGCGCCCTACGCACGTTTCGGCCAGGTCGCGTCGATGGGGCCGCTGATCGGCCTGCGCAATGACGACCGCCCCTACACCGGACTGTCGCTGACGCACGCCAATGCGCAGCTGATCACGCTCGGAAACGTGCTCAAGATGGGCACGCCCGGCGTGTTCAGCCGGCGGTTCACGAAGTCCCGCCTATGGGATATCACCCGCAGGTACAACTGCACGGTCTTCAACCTGCTCGGCGGGATGACGACCGCGATCTACAGCGAGCCACCGCGCCCGGACGATGCGGACAATCCCGTTCGGTACGTCCTGTCGGCCGGCATGCCGGCCGCGATCTGGGCGGAATTCAGCCGTCGATTCGGTGTGGCGATTCTCGAGTTCTACGGGACCGCCGAGGGCGGCCTGACCATCAACCCGCCAGGGATCGGCCCGATCGGCAGTATCGGCAAGCCACCGCCGACGATGATCGCGAAGATCGTCGACGGTGCCGGCAACGATTGTCCGCCGGGGGCCGATGGCGAGCTGCTGTTCCGTAACGCCGACGGCAGCTGCCCGCCCGTCAGCTATTTCCGGAACCCGGAAGCGTCTGCCGAGAAGGTCGCGGGGGGCTGGTTCCACAGCGGCGATATCTGTCGCATGGACGCCGAAGGATGGATCTTCTTCCAGTACCGAAAGGGGACGGCGATCCGCCGCAACGGCGACTTCGTCAACCCTGCATTCGTCGAGAAGGAGCTGGCGGAACACGAGCTGGTCGACGACGTATTCGTCTACGGCGTGCCGGCGGCAAATGGCGTGCCGGGCGAGAAGGACGTCGTGGCGGCGATCGTGCTGCGCCCAGGCAGTGGCGCCGATACCGCCGTCTCGGCCCTGTTCGAGCACTGCCGCACGCGCCTGGAACGCAATTTCGTTCCGACCTACATCCAGCTGATGGATGAAATCCCGAAGACGGCCTCGGAGAAACCGGTGGAACGCCTGTGCGTCGAGGCGTTCCGGCGCGAAGTGCGGAATGTGTACACGGATCCGGCGTCAGCCGGACCGCAACAATAGTGGAGGCATCATCATGAGCAAGCCAAAGGTTGTCATCTACGGTGCGAGTGGCTACACCGGAAAACTCATCGCCTGGCATCTCGCCGAGCGCGGGATCCCTTTTGTCGCCGCCGGGCGCAATCTGGAGCGTCTGCGCGAACAGATGGAGGGAGTGCCAGAGCTGAAGGGCCACTCCTACGAGTGCCTCGAGGTCGCCCACGACTACGAGGCGATGAAGCGCGCGTTCGCCGGTGCGACGGTTGTCTACAACGTGGTCGGACCCTTCATGCAGCTGAGCGAGCCGGTGGTGCGCGCATGCCTCGACGCCGGCGCGCACTACCTGGACACCACCGGCGAACAGGACTGGATGCGCATGCTCGAGGAGCGGTATGGCGACGCCTTCAAGAGCAAGGACCTGCTGCTGTGTCCGGCCAATGCCTGGATGTGGACGGCAGGAGATCTCGCGGCGGAGCTCGCTCTCGAAACCCCTGGTGTCGACACGCTCGACATCGTCTATACCGCGGACTCGAACACAAGCGTTGCGTCCACGATGTCATTCCTGCGCATGTGCTGCGGGGATCAGTTCTACCTCAAGAGCGGCAAGCTGGAAGTCTGGCCGCATGGCAGGACGTACGAGGTGTCGATCCCCGGCGAGCACCGCATCTACCGCGCGCTGCCGTGGGGCGGCGCCGGCGAGCCGGTATGGCACCGCACGGACCCTCGCGTGCGCAACTGTTCGGTCCTGGTTGCATTCAAGAACCAGGACGTCATGGAGTGGATCGTCGGACGGATCAACGACTGGCACGACAACTACCGCAACATGCCGCGGGATGAGTTCGAGCGCATCAGCAATGGATGGGGCAACGCGCTGGTCAACACGGAGCCCGCGCGCGAGGTGCGTGAGGAGAATCGCAGCGTGATCTGCTGCCATGCAAGGGGCAACACGCAGTCGACGACCGTGGTTCTTCGCGGCAACTCTCCCTACGTGCAGGTGGGCGTATGGGCGGCGGAGTCCATTTCGCGCCTGATCAGCGGCCGGCAGCGCGCGACCGGATTCGCTTCGGCCAGCCGGGCATTTGGACACCGCGAACTGCTTGCGGCGACGGCCGAACGCGGCTATCTGACCTGGCGGAGTACCGCCACCTGAGCGCTCGGGGGCGCCGCCCCGTCGCGGCGCCCCCATCTTTCCCGGCTGTGGGTGCAATCCCAGGTATCGCGCCCCGGCGGTGCCTGCCTGCCGGTGCCGACCCCGAGCCGGTCGTGGACGGTGTTCGGGTGAGGTGCGATCGTGTTCTGCGCAACGAAGAGTCGCCTGATCACCTCGCCGTTCCAAGCATCGTCGACAAGATGGGTGAGGCCCTTTCGTGCGGCCGCCCGCAGTGGCGACTCGCGGCAGCTTCCCTGGCCGCGGGCTCGGCCGGGTCGCATGTACGATGCTGCATCCGCGCCTGGCGGATATCTCCGGATTCCGGGCAATCGGCATGACAGTCAAACGGGACCAAGCGCGCTCCTCAAGACCGGCCGCACCCAGTGCGGAGCGCTGGTTCTTTCCTGCTGCGGCGCTGTACGGCGCGGTCGCCGTTCCCCTGTCGGTATACGGCATGCTGGGCGGCGAGCAGCGCCTTCCGGGCCTGGCCGCACCGGCAGCACATGCGCATGAATTGGTCTTCGGCTACGCGCTGGCAGTGGTCGCGGGCTATCTCATCGGCCGCGCGAGTGTCCTGCGCCTGGCGATTCTGCTTGGCCTCTGGATTGCAGCACGTGCCAGTTATCTGATCGCGCCGCATGGTCTATCTGCCTTGATCCTCAACATCGCGTTTGCGGGAGCGCTGGCGCTCACGGCCGCGCCCAGACTCATTCGTGCAGCGAAGAAGTGGCGCAACAGGTTCCTGGGGCCACTGATCGTCGCCCTCGCCATTGCGGTGGCGGCTTTCCACCTTGCATCCGTTGCGAAAGCACCGAGCCTCCAGGTGCTGGCGCTGCGGGAATCCGTATTGCTGCTCGCGCTGCTGATGATGTTCATGGGAGGACGCATCATCGCGCCGGCGGTCGCAGGCGCGATCGAGCGCGCCGGCGGGAGGCTGGAGGCGCGCGTGCAGCCTCGAATCGAGGGGGCATTGCTGGTGATCTTGCTGGCAGCCGTGCTCAGCTCGGTAATGCCGCATGCCGGCGTGGTGGCCGGAATCTGCCTGATCGCCGCTGGCGTGCTCGCCGCGGTGCGATTGCTGCGCTGGCGCTTGTGGCGGTGCTGGCGTCGCACGGATCTGCTGTGCCTGGGCGCAGGCTATGGGTGGCTGGCGGTGGGTCTGGTGCTGCTCGGCAGCGCGCGACTGGGCGCCATGCCCATCGGCGCGGCGACACACGGCGTTACCATCGGCGCACTCGGCACGCTGACAACGGCAGTGATGGCGCGCGTGTATCTGGTCAAGAACGGCGGCCGTCCGGAGCATGCCGGACGAGCCCTGTCCTTGATGGCCTTGGCGATGTCTGCCGCGGCGGTCGTTCGTATCGCCGGAGGCGGAGCGCCCGGCACGCTGTGGTTTGCAGCGGCGTTGTGGAGCGCGGCGCTGGTGCTGTTGCTGGATCTGCTCCGACGTGTTCGTCCGTAGGCCGGGCCAGCTGAGCTGCGGGTCCCGAGTCGTGGCCGCGTCCGCACGGCCAACCATTGCGATGGCCCGCGGCCGCGGCATCGCACTATGAGGGACCGGGTCGCCGCCGTCACTGCGGAACCGACCGACCAGGGGCTGGACCGTTCATGCTGCCTTGCACTCAGGGCAGCAGCGACAGCTGGCGCGCCGTGGTGATCGCCTGCATGCGGTTGGTGACGGCAAGCTTCGAGTAAATGTTCTTGAGGTGGAACTTGACCGTGTTCTCCGACACGAAAATCCGCTTGGCGACCTCGCCGTTCGAGGATCCGTCAGCGACGTAAGCGAGGACCTTCTTCTCCCGGTCGGTCAGCGCTTCGATCAGATGCGTCTCGCTCCGAGTGGGCACATCGGGCTCAGGACGGGCCGGTTCTCCGACGATCCGGGAAGCAAGTGCTGGGACGCTCCCTGGCTCCGTCGCGGACCCGGCGCCGCGCCCGAAGGCGGAGCTATCGCCACCGAGCAGATCGATCACGCGTTCACCCTCATCTGCGAAGAGGCGGACGAATCCTCCCGGTGCAGCCAGCTGGAGCGCCCGCAACAGCTGGCGCCGCGCCAGATTCGTGCGCCCCGAGGACTGATAGGCGAGAGCCTCGAGCACCAGCAGCTTGATCAGCCTGTACGCCTGATGCCTGCGCTCGGCTTCGGCAATCTGCGGCCCGAGAAGCATCAGGGCGTACCGTGTCTGACCGCGATGGATGGCGATGCGAATACGGCCGACGATCTCGCCCTCGACCATTTCGGACAAGACGGTCCAGCCCGGCGCCAGGGCGGGCAGGGGGAGGGCGCGAGCGCGACGGGCCGCCTTGCGCGCCCCGCACACGTCACCCGTCAGCAGCAGCCGTCGCGCACGCTCCATTGCGGCGACCCGCAAGAGCCGAGTCCAGCCGGCGATGTACCCGATCTGCTCCGCCTCGAGCAGGATCTGTTCAGCGGCATCGCGGTCTCCCCGCGCGTCGTGCAGCCGGACCATGGTCGTATATCCGAGTGCGAGAAAATCGAGAAGGACGCCATCGGAAATCAGGTCGCGGTACTGCAGGAACAACGAGGCCGCGGCATCAAGATCGCCCGCTTCATATAGCGCGTGGACATAGCAGGACGCGAGCGCAGCGGCCCCGAGCGACCGGTCCACGTAGCGAAAATCGCCGGGCAGCGCGGTGTGGTAGTGAGCCAGCGCCTCCTGCAGCCGCCCTTCGAGGACAAGGGACACGCCCTTGATCGCGCCGGAGTAGCCCGCACTGAAGGCGGCATTGCCGCGCAGGTTGCAGCTATGCGCTTGAAGCAGCAGATTCTTCGCTTCGTCCATATCGCCGGAAGCAAGAGCCCGGTAGCACCGTACATTGGTGGCTGCGCCGCGTTCGAAGGCCGCGAAGCTTCCATCTGAGGCCCCCTGGACCGGGGCATGTTCCGCCAGCTCGAAGGCACGGGGCATATCGTCGACGACGAAGGCCAGCATCGATCTGACCACGGTGGAGTCGACCCCGTGACTGGCCGCATCTTCGATGACGGGCAGCAAGGCCCGGAGCTTCTCGTGTCGGCGCAGGAACACGAATGCCCACGCGATTCTGACTGCGAGGCCTGGGCGCCGTGAGACTTCGTCAGGCGGGAGTTCGTCGGCCCATCGCTCAACCGTGCCGAGATGCCCGGCGATGATCAGTCGCTCGGACCATATCGCCATGATGTCCGCAGCAAGGAGGTACGCCCTTGCCGCGACCGCGTGGTGCAGCGCCTCTTCATGCAGGCCTTCCTGATAAAACCACTCGGCGGCACGGCGATGAACCTGCCCGACGAGGTCGGGGTCGTCGCGCCCGAGATCCGCGGCCAGATGGCACGAGAAAAGGGTGTGGTAGCGAAACCAGCGGGATTCGGTGTCAAGGCAGCGCAGGAACAGGCCTGAGCGCTCGAGGGACAGCAGAACCTTCTGGGAGTCGCTGCGCCCCGTCAGAGCGTCGCAGAGTCGGGCTGTGAGGTGTCTGAGGACCGACGTCACGCGCATGAAATGCTGGATATCGGGGGGCTGGCTGCGAAGAACGCTTTGCGCGAGGTAGTCGGCAAGTTCCCGGGACCGGTACGGAGCCGCTTGATCGAGTGCGGTGCTCGCCGCGGACGTTCCAAGCGTCAGGCGGAACAGGTGAAGTGCGGCAGGCCACCCGTCCGTCTGGCGATGGATGCGCATCAGGTCATCGCCGGTCAGAGACGGTCCGGTCTGGACTCTGAAGAAGTGGCCCGTCTCCTCTGCAGTGAAGCGAAGGTCATCCGCGTTCAGAACGAGGGCGTCATTGTTTACGACGCGTCGGGGCAGGTCGAGATCCGGAATGGCGCGTGTTCCGACGTACACGGTGACGTTTGCGGGCATCGCATCCAGGAAATGGCGAAATGCCGAGAGGAGCGCCTCGTCGGAAAGGCTCTGAAACTCATCGAAGAAGAGCCGGATGGGGCCGTCGTGGCTGGCGAGCTTGTTGGAAAGCGCCTGAACCAATCGCGGTTCTGCGGCGCCGTGCTCTGCTCCGAGCAGAGCGGCGTGGCCGCTCGCGAAATGCACCAGGGCACGTGCGTGCATCCAGAATCGGGCGGGATCGTTGTCTGCCTCGTCCAGGCTGAGCCAACCGCAGTCGACGCCGGTCCGCTGGCTGAGGGTCCGAGCCTGCTGCATCAGCGTCGATTTTCCGTGCCCGGCAGGTGCCTGGATCACCACCAGCCGATAGGGCGGGTCACGCAGGATTCGGTCGAGGAGCGTCTTTCGCCAAACCGCCCCCGAATAGGGCTCCGGAGCAAAGAACTTGCACCGGAGGATCTCAGCTCCGAAGTGGTCCGTTGTCATGATGTCCGAGCGCTCCTTTCCGCATTCGTGCACGGGTATTCAACCGTGCGTGCGCGTCCTCGAGCGATCGAATCACCGGTCGCGCACGTCGAGGCAGTCCGTCCGCCCGCGCGGGACGCTTTTGGTATCTGCGGTCCAGTCTGCGCCTTGTGCCGGACATATCCCTTGACCTGGATCAATAACGACCGCGGTGCACCGGCGTAAGGTCAAGGTCTGAATCGCCGGCGGGAAATCTCTTGTGCGCCGAGCGCGATCGAAATGCCGAGAAGCGGGCGCGGCGGCAGCCGGGACTCACATGGCGCGTGCGTCTCGGCTGCCGCCGGCGGGCGGATGAAAGGCTTGACCTCGCGTCGCACGGAAGCGGCCCTCGGCGGCAGGGCGGGTCGCTGGCGGGGCCGGTCGGCCGAACAGGAGTTCATTGATCTGCGTCAAGGATTTATCCGGTCGGAATGTCTATACATTCATCGTGGGCTGATGAAGTCCGACAAGATCCGGATAACGATGACTCCTGGGCTCGCGAGGTCGGAACGGGCAGAGTGGCGCGATGCCGCCGACGTTGACATCGACCTATCCGATCATTTGTGCAGTCGCTGTCCTCGCGGCGAGTTCTGCCTGCCGCGGGGCCTGAACCAGCGCGACGCCGAACTCCTGGATCAGCTGATGAGGATCAGCCGCACCATCCAGGCAAAGCGGTACCTGTTCCACGCCGGTGAACCGCTGAAGGCGATCTACGCCGTGCGTACGGGGGCGTTCAAGAGTTCGGCAATCGATTGCGATGGCTGCGAACAAGTCAGTGGTTTTCACCTGCCTGGCGAGTTGTTTGGTCTGGACGGCGTCTACTCGGGCGTCCACCAGTGCAGCGCGACGGCATTGACGGTCAGCTCGGTCTGCATCTTTCCGTACCAGCCGCTGATGGACCTGGCCGCACGCAGCCGCAGCCTCATGGAGCGCCTGCTGCGCCTGATGGGGAAGGAACTCAATGGCAGCCTTGCCTCGGCCGGCGATCATCTTGCCGAGGAGCGCCTCGCCGCATTTCTGCTCGGCCTGGCTTTGCGCGTGCACCCGCGTGGCGAGCTGTCAATGCGCGTCGTGCTGCCAATGCCGCGTGCCGACATCGCCAATCACCTGCGACTTGCCGGCGAAACCCTGAGTCGCGCACTGGCCCGGTTCCAGGATCAGCACCTGATCGCACTGGATCATCGCGCGATGCACATCCTTGATCCAAGCGGGCTGCAGTATCTCGCCCGTTGCATCCCGCCGCCCAATCCCTGAGGCGAATCCCCCGTCGCGCAGCGGCCGGCCAGCGTGCCGGCGCCACGCAGCGGATGGCGGGCGCGCGTTCGTCGATGCCATCGCGGCGGGCCGGCCGTTCGCGGCTCGGGGCGGGTATCCACACCCGGCGGCGCCGGCGGCGGCTTGTCGACCGTGTGCGTCGAAGCGGTGGGGATCGTCCCTGGATGTTCCGGGTGATCGGCGCGACGCCGTCGCCGTGCCGTCGCTTGCCGCCGCACTTGACCTACATCAAGACCCCCTCCGAGGCCCACGCGCATGCTGCCGAACGCCTTGAACGGGAAGAATCGAGATGGACGGCATGTGGTGGACGACAGTGATGCGGGGACCTCTGGTGGCAATCGTGGCGCGGTCCACGGCATGCGCCCGATGAGCGGGATGCCGGTGGTCTCGCATCATGCAGTGGCGCCGGCGAGCGCCTACGGTCGTGCCGAACTGCTGATCTGCGCGCAGGGCGGTCTGTTCGGCCTCGACAACGCGCGCTTGCCGGCGCCACCGATGCTGATGCTCGACCGCATCACCCGCATCGCGCGGGACGGTGGCGCGCACGGCAAGGGCGAGCTGCTGGCCGAGCTCGATATCCGGCCAGACCTGTGGTTCTTCGGCTGCCATTTCCCCGGCGATCCGGTGATGCCCGGCTGCCTGGGCCTGGACGCGCTGTGGCAGCTCACCGGCTTCTTCCTCGCGTGGAGCGGCTACGGCGGCCGCGGCCGCGCGCTGGGTGTCAGCGAAGTGCGCTTTCGTGGCCAGGTGCTGCCGAGCGCACGGCGCGTCAGCTACCGGCTCGACATCAAGCGCATCTTTGCCGGCCGGATGGCGATGGGCATCGCCGACGGCAGCCTCGCGGTCGACGGCCGCGAGATCTACAGCGCGAAGGAGTTGCGGGTGGGTCTGTTCCAGCCCGGCGAGATGACAGCGTGACGCCGCGTCGCGTCGTCGTCACCGGCCTGGGCATCGTGTCCTGCCTGGGAAACGACGCGCACAGCGTCGCCGCGTCCTTGCGCGCGGGCCGCTCCGGCATCCGCTTCATTCCCGAATACCGCGACGCCGGCCTGCGCAGCCAGGTTGCCGGCGCGATCGACATCGACCGCGAGGCCCTGGTCGACCGCCGCCTGCGCCGCTTCATGGGTGACGCCGCGCTGTTTGCCTGCGTGGCGATGCAGCAGGCGATCGCCGACGCCGGGCTGACGACGGCGGACGTGTCCCACCCCCGAACCGGCCTGATCGCCGGCACCGGTGGCGCGTCGCCGTCCAACCTGGTCGATGCCGCGGACAAGCTGCGCACGCGCGGCGTCAAGCGGGTCGGGCCGTACATGGTCCCGCGCACGATGGGCAGCACCGTGTCCGCCGGCCTGGCCACGGCGTTCGGGATCAAGGGCCTGAACTACTCGATCAGTTCGGCCTGTGCGACCAGCGCACATTGCATCGGCCATGCCGCCGACCAGATCCGTGCCGGCCGGCAGGATCTGGTCTTCGCCGGCGGCGGCGAAGAGGAGCACTGGTCGATGGCGATGCTGTTCGACGCGCTGGGCGCGCTGTCCACGCACCGCACCGACCGGCCGGCCGAAGCCTCGCGCGCCTACGATTCCGACCGCGATGGCTTCGTGATAGCCGGCGGCGGCGGCATGCTGGTGTTGGAGGATCTCGATCACGCCCGCGCGCGCGGAGCGAAGATCCACGCTGAGCTGTCCGGTTACGGCGCGACTTCCGACGGCGACGACATGGTCGCGCCGTCCGGCGAAGGTGCGGCGCGCTGCATGCGTCAGGCCTTGTCGACGGTCGACGCGCCGGTGGACTACATCAACGCACATGGCACCAGCACGCCGGCCGGCGATGTCGTCGAGTTGCGCGCGATCCGCGAAGTGTTCGGCGAGCAGGTGCCGCCGATCAGCTCAACCAAGTCGCTGTCCGGCCACTCGCTGGGCGCGGCCGGCGTGCATGAAGCGATCTACAGCCTGTTGATGCTGCGGCACGGCTTCATCGCCGCCTCCGCCAACATCGAGACGCTCGACGAAGCCGCGCAGGGCCTGCCGATCGTCCGCCAGCGCCGCGACGACGTTTGCCTCGACACGGTGCTGTCGAACAGCTTCGGTTTCGGCGGCACCAACGGCTGCCTGGTGTTCCAGCGCCTGCGCGACGACAGCCCGCGCTGAGGTCCCGTGCACGGCGACGGGCGGCGGGTGCCCACGGCACGGGAGCCGCGCCGGCCTTGCCTGCCTATCCGCAATTGCCCACCAGTCCGCAGGCCGTGCAGGCGTCGCAGCCGTCGCGCTTGATCACCGCGTAGGCGCCGCAGTCCGGGCAGCGCTTGCCGGCGATGGCCGCGGCTGAGCCTTCGCGGCGACCAGCGGCGGCCGGTGCCTCGAGCACGCCCATCGGTTCGATCGGCTGTCCTTCGGCGTCGAGCAGCCCGAGCATCTGGTAGCGGTGCAGGATCAGACGCGCGAGGTAGGCGATCGTCGACGGCCAGGTCTGCGACTTCCCGCTACCCGGCACCGGTGCGAAAAAATCGCCGAGCGGCTCGGGATAGGACAGCAGCTTGCGCAGCTTGGCGCCGATCCAGGCGACATCGATGATGCGCATGTCCAGGCTCAACAGCCTGGCCAGGCCGTCGAAGTCGCGCGGATAGTCGCCGGCCAGCCACGCGCTGTACGGGCGGCGCGTTCCGTCGGGCATCAGCAGTTCCTTGAGCGTCAGCACGAAGTCGTCGCCGGTCCCGGGATTGCACACATCCACCGTCCACGACATCGTGCCGTCGGTCGTGGTCCGCGGTTCGTGCTCGCTCATCAGCGCGTTGAGCACCGGGGAGGGGCCGTGGTCGTCGAAGGTGCCGAGCTGCTCGCAGCGCAGGCGCACGAGCTTGGCGAAGGCCGCGGTCGGGCTGCCGAGCACGACCTCGCGCCCGTCCGGCGGCAGCGCGATGCGGATCAGGTGGCCGCCCGTGCGTTCCAGCAAGTCGAGCTTTCGGCGCAGCCACGCGCGGTCGTTGGAGCGCATGTCCATGCTCAGCAGCTTGGCGGTCGCTCCCAGGCCGCGTGGCTGCTCGGCGCCGTTGACCCAGGCTTCGAACGGCCAGGTCGTGCCGTTCTCATAGTGGCCGACGAACACCGCGAAGCGCACCGCGCCGTCTTCGACCATGTAGGTCCACGACGGGTTGCCAGCCGCAAGCTGAGGCCGGCCGGGCCAGCGCAGGCTCGCCAGCGCCGGTGCCGGCACCTGCGCGAGCTGCAGGCGGCGGTCCGCATCGTCGGGAGCCAGGCGCACTGTCGGCGTCGCGGCCGGTGGACTCGGCACGACCGTCAGTACCGCGCCGGTGACATCGTTGGGCCGATAGGTCGTGCAGCCCTTGCAGCCGAGCTGCCAGGCCTGGACGTACAGGTTCTCGAAATCGGCGAAGGGATAGTCCGCCGGCGTGTTGATGGTCTTGCTGATGCTGGTGTCGATATACGGCTGCACCGCGGCCTGGATGCGCAGGTGATCCTGCGCGCCCAGCGTCTGCACCGAGACGAAGTAGTCCGGCAGCCGCGTGACGTCGCCGCCCTGTTCGCGGTACTGGCGATAGGCGAAGTCCTCCAACGGCCAGCTAATCTTCTCGCCCGAGGCGTTGCGCGCGGTGCGCGTGTAGTACCAGGCGAACGCCGGCTCGATGCCACCGGTGACGTTGCGGCCGAAGGCGAGCGAAATGGTGCCGGTCGGCGCGATCGAGAGCAGGTGGCTGTTGCGGATGCCGTGGCTGCGGATGCCGTCCTGGATGTCCTTGGGCAGGCGGCTGGCGAAGCCGGACTTCAGGTAGGCATCGGCCTCCAGCAAGGGGAAGCGGCCGCGCTCCTGCGCCAGCGCGATGCTGGCGCGATAGGCTGCGTCGCGCATCGTCAGCGCGACTTTCTCGGCGAATGCGACCGCCTCGTCGGCGCCGTAGCGCAGGCGCAGCATCGCCATCGTCGTTCCCAGGCCGGTGAAGCCAAGGCCGATGCGTCGCTTGTCGGCAGCCTCCCTGGCCTGCTGCGGCAGGGGCCAGTAGGTGACGTCGAGGACGTTGTCGAGCATCCGAACGGCGACGCCGACGGTGTCCTCGAGCTTGCGCCAGTCGAGTCGGGCGTCGGGCTGGAACGCGTGCTGCACGAAGCGGCTCAGATTGATCGAGCCCAGGCAGCAGCAGCCATAGTCGGGCAGGGGCTCCTCGGCACAGGGATTGGTCGCCTCGATCGTCTCG
>CAMLNE010000002.1 GCA_946481265.1 uncultured Panacagrimonas sp.
CGCTGCGCCAAAGCGACCTCCGCCGCCGTGACCGAAATAGCGTTAACAGGCCCTAATCGTCCGCCGGGGAGCTCAGACCCTTGCTCTGGTGCCACTGGGCCAGCGACAACCGGGGATAGTTCTTGAAGCAGGGGTCGTCCGGCTTGCCCTCGATCCTGACCCAGGGCGCCTTGGAGCCGACCAGGCAGTGCACGTTGTCGGGCGGAACCGGCAGGGCCGTATCGATTGCGCCCGCGTGCGGATGCACCAGGTCCGGCCAGGTCGGATCCCACAACCACAGCGCACTTCCGCAGAACGTGCAGAAATGGCGGCGCGCCTTGCTCAGCTGCGTGCCGCTGCCGTCCTTCTTCGGAAGACGGGCGCGGTAGATGCCGAGGAACCGCTTGCCGGTCACCTTCATGCTGCTGGCGTCGGCACCCAGGTTGATCGCGTAGCCGCCCGCTCCGGCCGTCTTGCGGCAGATCGAGCAGTAGCACCGCATGAACGGGACCGGCTCCGCGGACTCGACCGTGAACTTGACCTTGCCGCAGTGGCATGAACCTTTCAGATGCACGGGTATCTCCTTGGTGTTCGATCGCGAAGGGGCGATGGGCGTGGCGCCGAAGCACCGGGGTGGACCGATCAGATCCGCTCGAGTGCCCCGTCCAGATCCGAGCGCAGGTCGTCGACGTCTTCGATGCCGACCGACAGGCGCACGAGGTTGCACGTGATTCCATTCTGCAGCCGCTCCGGCTCGGGCACGCCGGAATGCGACATCGACGCAGGATGCCCGACCAGGCTCTCCACGCCGCCCAGGGATTCGGCGAGCTGGAACAGCTCGACGCCCTCGAGGAAGCGCCGGGTCCCCGCGAGCTCGGTGTCCAGCTCGACCGCCACCATGCCGCCGCAGCCGCTCGCCATCTGGCGGCGGGCCAGCGCGTGCTGCGCATGCGAAGGCAGCCCCGGGTAATGCACTCGCCGCACCCGCGGGTGCCGTTCCAGCCAGGCCGCAAGCTCCTGCGCGTTCTCGCAGTGCCGCTGCATGCGCAGGGCGAGCGTCTTGACCCCGCGCAACGCCAGGTAGGCGTCGAAGGGGCCGGCGATCGCGCCGACCGCCGTCTGCAGCAGGCCGATCCGATCCGACAGCTCCGCGCGTTCGCCCGCGACCACCACCCCGCCGACCATGTCGGAGTGGCCGTTGAGGTACTTGGTGGCCGAGTGGACGACCAGGTCGAACCCGAGCTCGAGCGGTCGCTGCAGGATGGGCGTCGCGAACGTGTTGTCCGCCAGCGTGATCAGGCCGCGCCGCCTGGCGACGGCGACGATGGCCGACAGGTCGCACAGGCGCAGCATCGGATTGCTGGGCGTCTCCACCCAGATCAGGCGCGTCCCGGGTCGGATCGCCGCTTCGATCTGCGAGGCGTCGCGCATGTCGACATGGCTGAAGTCCAGGCCTGCGCTGCGCCGGCGCACGTCGGTGAACAGGCGGTGGCTGCCCGCGTAGAGATCCTTCGGCGCGATGACATGGCTGCCGCAATCCAGCAGTTCCAGCACCGTGGCGATAGCCGCCATCCCCGAGGCGAAGGCCCAGGCCTGGCGGCCCGATTCCAGCGCGCAGATCGAACGCTCCCAGGCAAAGCGCGTCGGGTTGTGCGCGCGCGAGTACGAGAAGCCCGCATGCACGCCGGGCGACTGCTGGACGTAGGTGGTGGCGGGGGAGATCGCAGGAACCACCGCGCCGGTCGCCGGATCCGGGGACTGGCCGGCATGGATGCATCGTGTGGACAGGGACAGCCCGGAAGAGTCCATCGCAGACCGATGATCGTGGAAACGCTAGGGCCATCGATCATACATTCGGGCAGCGATGCCGGCGTCCCGCGACCCTCAGGCACGCGGGTCACGACGCAACCGACACGACCGATGCACATCGTCCGCGCGAATCGTTCCGCCAGCGCGCATCGATCGGCCCGTGTTGCCGCCTGGATCAGGCCACGACCCGCGTCGGCACGATGACCCCCACTTGGGCCCACCAAGGCCCGCCCTACTTCTTGTGCTGCAGGAAAACGGACAACATCCCGCCACAGGCAATCAATCGATCCCTCCAGGAGAAGCCGGCATGACCGCGACATCGTCCACCTCGCCGACGCGCGCCCGCATCGTGATCCTCGGCGCCGGGCCTGGCGGCCTGTGCACCGCGATCAAGCTGTGCGAATCGGGCATCGAGGATTTCGTGGTGCTGGAGCGCGAGCAGGAAGCCGGTGGGACCTGGGTCAACAACCGCTACCCGGGCCTGGCCTGCGACGTGCCCTCCATGCTGTATTCCTTCAGCTTCGAGCCCAAGCCCGACTGGACCCGCGGATATGCGCGGCAGCCCGAGATCAAGGCGTACATGCAGCACTGCGTGCAGAAATACGGCCTGGCGCCCCACATCCACTACGGGGTCAAGGTCGAGCACGCGGCCTGGGATGACGATCGCGCCGAATGGACGCTGCATGCCGCGGACGGCCGGGTCTTCGTCGCACCGATCTTCATCAGCGCGCTGGGCATGTTCAACGAAGTGCAGTGGCCGGACATCGCCGGCCTGAAGGACTTTGCCGGCACGCTGCTGCATACCGCGCAGTGGCCGGCAGCAGCGGACCTGTCCGGGAAGCGTGTCGGCGTGATCGGCACCGCTGCCAGCGCGGTCCAGCTGCTGCCCGAGATCGCGCGCGAGGTCGAGCACCTTGCGGTGTTCCAGCGCACGCCGAACTGGATCTTTCCGAAGGACGATCCGGTCATGTCCGCATCCGAGCTGGACGCGCTGCGCGCCGACCCAGCCCGCGTCCAGGCGATGCGCGACGAGCAGTACGCCTTGTGGGAGCAGCTCATCACGTTCGAGAACGAGCCGATGATCGAGGTGCTCAGGCAGCGTGCGCTCGACATGCTGGAGACCGTCCAGGATCCCGGCGTCCGCGAGAAGCTCAGGCCGACGTCCCCGCTGGGCTCGCAGCGTCCACTGTTTTCCAACGACTTCTATGGGACCTTCAACCGGCCCAACGTGGAGCTGCTCACCGCGCCGATCGACACGATCACGGCATCGGGCGTGCGCTGCGCGGACGGTCGGCACGTCGAGGTCGACACGCTGGTGCTCGCCACCGGATACGCGGCCAACAAGTTCCTCTCGGTGATCGACGTCAGCGGGCGCGAGGGGCGCACGCTCTCCGAGGCCTGGAGCGAGGGGCCGCAGGCCTATCTCGGGATGACGACGGCAGGATTCCCGAACCTGTTCATGCTCTACGGGCCCAACACCAACAACGGATCGATCCTCTACATGCTCGAGCTGCAGGTGGCCTACATCCTCGACAAGATCGCGCGGCTCGCCGGGTCCGGCAAGCGCAGCATCGAGGTGCGCCCGTCCGTGATGGACCGTTACAACCGGGACCTGCAGGCGCACCTGCGCAAGACCATCTGGCAGCACGAGGGCAGCAAGTACTACCGCGCCGCCTCGGGCCGGATCGTCACGCAGTGGCCCTGGACCATGGCCGCGTTCAAGGCGCGCCTGGAAGCGCCGGATCCGGATGCCTTCGAGGAACGCGGAGAAGTCGGCAAGGTCCCCGCTCCCGCCGCGGGCAGGCCCCGCGCGCTGACCGCCGCGGATTGAGATCCGCCTGCGTGATCACGCCCGTCATCGGGCCCCGCGCGGACCCGCGCGGACCCGCAGGCTACGACGTGATCTCGACCCGGTCCGGATAGAACGCCAGATGTTCGCCGATCGCCGCAACGGCCTCGAACGGCGTCTCGTAGGTCCAGACGGCGTTCTGCCCGCGCGGGCCGAGGGCCGGAATGCTGTAGTAGTTCGCGGTGCCCTTGAAGGGACAGTAGGACGTGTGCGCCGAGCGCTCCAGGCTGTGCATCCTGACGTCGGTACGCGGGATGTAGAGCACCGGCGGGTACCGGGCCTCGCGCAGCTCGAGTGCGTCGTCGGTCTGTGCGATCACGGCTCGATCGAGCTTCACCGTCACCCGCCGGCCCGCCCGCTCGATATCGATCGGGTGGTCTGGCGAGGGCTTCAGAACCTGCCTGCTGGTCATGTCGATCCCCTGGTGATTCCTCGGTGATCCTTCGTCGATCCTTCGTCGATCCTTCGAGCGGCCGCGCCGTGCCCATCGCTCGGCTCGTCGGCGCACCTGCACATCGGGTCATCGACCGGATGGTGTCGGCGCTGGATAGCATCCCGAATGAGGTCGCGCAACCGGGTGGCGGCAGACGTCCCGGCCATCGCATGCGCCGATCACGTCCCCGACATTCGCCCGATCGCGCAGCGCACGACGCGCGGCATCGCGATCCGCATCGAGGTCCCAGCGGATCACCGGCATGGCCGGGCGCGCGTGTTGCTGATCGGCCGCGTGCAGGCGGCGCGATGTTGGAGACGCGCGTCGATCCGTTCACGCCTGCAGGCCAGGAGCAAGACGATGTCACGATCCCCAAACCCGGGCGTACGTGGTTGAAATGACCGGCCGTGCCGCGCACAGTACTTCTCGAGCGGCAGCGTGCCTGGCTGCATCACGGATGATCGGGTTCGTCACTCCGGCCTTCAGGGTCGATGCCCCCATCCTGCGACAACGGCGACAACTTCATCGACGCGGCGGTGCGAGCGATGCCGGAACGGTCTGAGCAAGACGGCATCCGCTCCGCCATGCCGGGAAGGAACGACCATGAGACAGCCGGACCTCGACGAACACGCTTCTGACCCTGCACGTTTCCGGGATGCTCGCCTGCCGGCGATTTCCGCACGGCGATCGCCGCGTGCTCCCCACTTCCTGTGACCCTTGACCCGGGACTCCGCATGCCCTCCTCTGCAATCAGTCCGCATTCGAAGAACGCCGCCCGTCCCGAGGTCGTGAACGGCGCCGCTGTCGAACCACCCTCTGCGGGTGGCGGTCAGCGCCCCGCGGCGGCGGACGTCCCGGCGCTGGCCCGCTTCCTGGCCGTGCGCGCGCGATCGACGCAACTCGTCGCGCATCTGAGCGAGGAGGACATGGTGGTCCAGTCCATGCCCGATGCCAGCCCCGCCAAATGGCATCTGGCGCACACGACCTGGTTCTTCGAACGATTCATCCTGCGCGAGCGCAAGGCGGATTACGAAGCCTTCGACAGTCGCTTCGACTTCCTCTTCAACTCCTACTACGAGGCCGTCGGTGCGCGGCATCCGCGACCGATGCGTGGACTGCTGACGCGACCGACGCTGAAGCAGGTGCTCGAGTACCGGCGCCACGTGGACATGCAGATGCGCAGCCTGCTGGGCAAGCCACTGCAGCGCGAGGTCGATGCGCTGCTGCAACTGGGACTTGCGCACGAAGAGCAGCACCAGGAGCTGCTGGTGATGGACGCATTGCACCTGTTCGCGCAGTCGGCGCTCAAGCCGGTGTTCGATCCCGACTGGCCGCTGGCCGCGGGCGGGCGCACCGCCGAATTTCGCCGCAGCGCGGGCGGATGGACGCGCATCGGCGCGAGCACGATGCATTTCGCGTTCGACAATGAAGGCCCGCAGCACCGGGTCTGGCTCACCCCGTTCGCCATCGCCGATCGCCTGGTCACCAACGGCGAATGGCTGTCCTTCATGTCCGCGGGTGGCTACCAGCAGGCGCAGTTCTGGCTTTCGGACGGCTGGGACCAGCGCAGCGCCGAAGACTGGCAGGCGCCGTCCTACTGGGAGCGCGTCGGCGATCGCTGGTTGCAGATGACCCCGGCGGGCCTGCAGCCGGTCGACCCGGCGGCGCCCGTGCTGCATGTCAGCTACTTCGAGGCGGATGCCTACGCGCGCTGGGCCGGCGCCCGGCTGCCCACCGAGTTCGAGTGGGAGCACGCGGTGCGCACCGTGCAGGGACTCGAACAGGTCTACGACACGGCCTGGCAATGGACCTCGTCGGCCTATGCACCCTATCCGCGGTTCCGCACGGCCGCGGGCGCCGTGGGCGAGTACAACGGCAAGTTCATGAGCGGGCAGATGGTGCTGCGCGGCGCCTGCGCCGCGACGCCGCCCGGCCATGCCCGCGCCTCGTATCGCAACTTCTATCGCGCGGGACAGCGCTGGATGTTCTCCAGCGTGCGCCTGGCCCGGGATGTGGCGCCGCCGCCAGACGGCCCCGATCCGGATTTCCTGTCGGACGTCCTCGCCGGCCTGGCGCAGCAGCCCAAGACCCTTTCCCCGAAGTACTTCTACGACGATCAGGGCTCGGCGCTGTTCGAGGCGATCTGTGAAACGCCCGAGTACTACCCCACCCGCACCGAGATCCAGATGCTGAAGCGCATCGCACCGGAGGTCGCGGCGCCGCTAGCCGACGACACGGTGCTGCTGGAGCTTGGCAGCGGCGCCAGCATCAAGACGCGGATGCTGCTCGACGCCTCGCCCCGGCTCAGCGCGTACGTGCCGGTGGACATCAGCCCCGATGCCCTGCACGCGGCCAGCGAGCGCCTGCGCGCGGACTACCCGTCGCTGGCCATCCTGCCGCAGGTGGCGGATTTCACCCGGCAGTTCGAGGTGCCGGCATCCCTCGAGGGCCGGCCGATCCTGGCCTTCTTTCCGGGCTCGACGATCGGTAACTTCGAGCACGATCAGGCGCTGGCCTTGCTGCGCATGCTGCGACGACGGCTGGGTCCGAGCGACCGGCTGCTGATCGGCGCGGATCAGGTGAAGGACCTGGCCACGCTGCAAGCGGCCTACGACGATGCGGCGGGCATCACCGCGGCGTTCAATCGCAACCTGCTGCAGCGGATCAACCGCGAGCTCGACGGCACTTTCGATCCCCTCTCGTTCCGGCACGAGGCGCGCTGGAACGCGGCGTCCTCGCGCATCGAGATGCACCTGGTCAGCACGCGCGCGCAGGTGGCCTGCGTCGCCGGCCAGGCGTTCTCCTTCGAGGAGGGCGAGTCGATCCACACCGAGAACTCGCACAAGTTCACGCGCGACTCCTTCACCCGGCTCGCGGGCGAAGCCGGCTGGGTACTGGAGCGCGAATGGATCTCGGACGCGCCCAGCTTCGGCGTCTTCCTGTTCCGCGCGCGCCAAGGCTAGAGACCCCGCCGCACCGGCTCCGGTCGCGCACACTGCGGTTCACGCGCCCTGTCCCGCTCATCTGCATCGCACCCGATGTCTGGACCGCTCGAGGCGGCGCCGGCGGATTCGCGGGGCGGCGGCGAAGAGTGGTGCCATCCCGTACACGGCGGGCACGCTGCCCGCTGTCGCTTCGTTGAGCCGACCTCTGCCGAATGATCGCGTTCGAAGCCCTCACACACGAGTACCCGGGCGTAACCGCGCTGGATGACGTCACGCTGTGGCTGCCTGGCGCGACGACCACGGCGCTGATCGGGCCGAGTGGTTGCGGCAAGTCCACCCTGATGAAGGTGGCCATGGGCCTGCTGGTTCCTTCACGCGGGCAGGTGCGCATCGGAGGGCAGATCCTTGGGCCAGCCAACGTCATTTCGCTGCGCCATCGCATCGGCTACGTCATCCAGTCCGGGGGACTGTTCCCCCACCTGACGGCACGCGACAACGTGACCTTGTGCGCGCGCCACCTTCGACGCCCCGCCCCATGGATCGCGGAGCGCTTCCAGGCGCTTGCCGAGCTGGTGCGACTGCCGCGCGATCTTCTCGAACGGCACCCCGCCCAGCTTTCCGGCGGCCAGCGCCAGCGCGTGAGCGTCATGCGCGCCCTGATGCTGGACCCCGACGTGCTGCTGCTGGACGAGCCGCTCGGCGCGCTCGACCCGATGGTGCGCCGCGAACTGCAGCAGGACCTGCGTGCCCTGTTCGAGCGGCTCGGCAAGACCGTGCTGATGGTCACCCACGATCTTGCCGAGGCGGCCTTCTTCGCCGATACCCTCGTGCTGATGCGTGCAGGGCGCATCGTGCAGCAGGGCACCCGTGACGAGCTGCAGCGTGCGCCTGCGGACGCGTTCGTGCGCGCCTTCCTTGCCGCACAGCAGGCATTGCCACCTCGCCATGGCTAGGCTCGCGCGGCTCATCGCCTTGATGCTCGCGCTGGCGTGCACGGCGGCGCTCGCCGGTGCCAGCGCCGGTCCGGTCGTGGTCGGATCCAAGGTGTTCACCGAGTCCGTGATCCTGGGCGAGGTCGCCACCCAGGTGCTTCGCAGCGCCGGCATCGACGCGCGGCACCGGCGCGAGCTGGGCGGCACGACGGTGCTCTGGAGCAGCCTGCGCCGGGGAGATCTCGACTGCTACGCCGAGTACAGCGGAACGCTGCGCGCCGAGATCTACGCGCGCCAGGCGCCCACATCGGATGCCGACCTGGCTGCCTTGCTGCAGCGCGACGGCGTCTGGGCTTCACCCTCCATCGGTTTCGACAACACCTACGTGCTGGGCATGCAGCGGGCGGTGGCGCGGAAGCTGTCCGTGACGCGCGTGTCGGACCTGGTTTCGCATCCCGGGCTACGCCTGGCCTTCAGCAACGAGTTTCTCGATCGCGTCGACGGCTGGCCGGGACTGCGCGCGGCCTACGGACTGCCGCAGACCGACGTGCGCGGCATGGATCACGATCTGGCCTATCGCGCCCTTGCCGCGGGATCCATCGACGTCACGGACCTGTATTCGACCGACGCCGAGATCGCCTACTACGACCTGCTCGCGCTGCAGGACGACCGGCATTACTTCCCGGACTACGATGCCGTGTTCCTGTGCCGCGCCGACGTGGGGCGCGAAGTGCGCGAGGCCCTGGCCCAGCTTGCCGGCCGGATCGACGCCGCCACCATGGCGCGGCTCAACGCCCGCGCCAAGCTCGACCAGGTCCCCGAGGCGCAGGTCGCCCGCGCCTTCATCGGCGATGCGCTGGGCCTGGAGTCGCGGATCGAGCAGGTCCATCGTGCCGATCGCTTGCTGCGGCGCACCCTCGAGCACCTGTTCATGGTCGGGCTGTCGCTCATCGCGGCCGTGCCCTTCGCCGTCGCGCTGGGCATCGTGGCATTCCGGCGTGCCGGGCTGAGCCGGGCCATCTTCGCGGTGGCGGACGTGCTGCAGACCATCCCGGCGCTCGCGTTGCTGGTGTTTCTGATCCCCTGGCTGGGCATCGGATACGCACCGGCGGTCGTGGCCCTGTTCGTCTACAGCCTGCTGCCGATCCTGCGCAACACGCATGCCGGCCTCGCCGATATTCCGCAGGACCTGCGCGACTCGGCAGATGCCCTGGGCCTGTCCGCCCTGGCCCGGCTGCGCCTGGTCGAGGCGCCGCTGGCGGCCCGCTCCATCCTGGCCGGCATCAAGACGGCCGCCGTCATCAATGTCGGCACCGCGACCCTGGGTGCGCTGATCGGCGCCGGCGGCTACGGTCAGTCGATCCTGACCGGCATCCGGCTGGACGACCACGCCCTGATCCTCGAAGGCGCGATACCGGCCGCGCTGCTCGCCCTCGTCGCCCAAGTGGGGTTCGGCATGCTCGAGCGCCGCTGGGTGCGGGTTCGCTGAGTCGACTCGTCCGACCCGGCGGTCAGCCGTCACCGGCGCGTGACGAGGTGGAGCGCTTGGGCGGTGGCGTGGGTGGCGGAGGACCGGGGCGGGTCCGAGCGCCGGATCCCGTCCTCGGCGCTCGCGCAGCTCAGCCGAAATCCGGATCGATGACGGTGCGCGCCGCCGCTTCGTGCTCCACGATCGCGACGTCCAGGTTGCGCGCGGCCTCCAGCGACGACGCGATCGCCTTCTCCAGCGCCTCGACATGCGCGGCACGCTTCGCGGGGTCCGCTTCGGGCTCCGGCTCCTCCTGCCGCAGTCGGGCCAGTCGGGCTTCGCTGCGTGCCAGCCCCTCCCTGGCCTTGGCCAGGCGGGCCGAGGCGTCTTCGTAGCGGTCGCGCGCCGCACTCCGGTCACGCGCGGTGCCCTCATCCGGATCGGCAGCCAGCTTCACGTCCTTCGCGGCCATGGTCAGCACCACCACCGGCAGCCGCGGCAGGATGTCGTTAAGGGGATTTCCGAACGGACCCTTGAAGCCGTCGGCCTCCAGACTGAACGGCAGGAACACGATTGATGATGTCCCCGAATGTTCTGACAGACTCTCCACCGAGGGGTTTTCCACCACGACCATGTCGGCAGTGATGCGCACCGAGGCCAGCAGCTCCTGCAGCGACGCGTGCTCGGATTCATCGGCTCCGGGCGCCGCCGGAACGAGCACGCGGATCGTCGCGGAGCGCCATTCGGGGCTGCGCGTGAGCAGGTAGGCCAGCAGCAGCATCAGCTGTCCGGTCTGGTTCTCCGACCACCAGACGTCGATGACGCGGTCGGCCGCCGGCTTTTCCGACAGCGCTGCCCATTCCGACCCTTCGGCATCGAGCATCAGCAGGTTGCAGCCGAGGCGGAATGCGGTGCGCTGGTTCTGGCCGAAGCGCGCCTGCTCCCAGTGCCCCACCACGCCGTTCGGCGCTTCGATCCAGTTCGAGATCACGGTGTTGACGCCGATCGGACCGATGCCCACCGACTGCACCAGCATCGGCACGGCCAGGTCGACGCTCGGCGCGACCACCACCAGCGGGAAGATGTTCAGGTCCAGCGCACGGATCTCGTCGGCGAGACCCTTCTGCGCTTCCTCGCGCGCGGCCAGCATGCGCTGGCCCGTTCCTTCGAGGACCCGCACGACCGTGGTGATCCCGCTGCCGCCTTCGAGCCAGGAGGCCAGGTACAGCAACTGCCCGCGCCGCTTCGGGCTGTCCGAGAAAGCCAGGATGTAGGGGCGCCAGTCGCGCGGATGCTCGGATTGCGCCGCCGCCGACAACAGGTGCGTGCGCACCCGCTGCAGATCGTGCGAGCGCCCGCTGTCGGCCCATCGCGACGACACGCCGCGCAGCTTCAGGTACTGGAAGAGCCCGACCAGGACGGTCAGGGCGGCCAGCGCCGACACCACGTCGATGGCGAACATCACGGCACCGCAGGCGACCATTCCCGCGAAGCTCAGCTCCGGGCGGTACCAGCGGAACCGCGGCCGGAACGAGGGGCTCGCCGCGCGTGCCTCGAAGTACGTGGCGTAGTTGAGCAGGCCGTACGACACCAGGAAGAACATCGAGACGACCATGGCGATCAGGTTCAGGTTGCCCAGACCGATCACGCCCATGGCGACGATGCCCGCAAGGATGACGCCGCGTCGCGGGTTGTCGTTCTCGCCCACTCCGGCCGCAAACGGCCGCAGCACCGGGAATACCCGGTCGCGGGCCAGCGACTGCAGGATGCGCGGCGCGCCCATGAACGACGCCAGCGCCGACGACAGCGTGGCCGCGAAGATGCCCAGGTCGATCAGCCATGCGCCGAAGGCATCGCGCTTCATCACGCCGTAGTCGGTGGCCAGCACGTCCATCGGCTGCGAGCCCGCCAGCAGGAGGGTGGCGCCCACGTAGACCAGGATCGACACGCCCACGGCGGAGAAGGTCCCCAGGGGCAGGCTGCGCGCAGGGTCGCGCAGGTCTCCCGACATGCTCACGCCCTGCGTGAATCCGGTGACCGCCGGGAAGAACAGCGCGAACGCCGCCCAGAACGGAAGGCCGTTCTCGGGCATGGGCATGCTGCGCATCAGCGTGGCCTGGTCGAACATCGACCACGCACCCAGGGCGAACGACAGCAACGCCGCGGCCATGCAGGCCATGATGGCGTACTGGAAGCGCGTGGCCCAGTCGGCGCCCATCCAGGCAAGCGCGAACAGCAGCCCCACCGCCAGCAGCGCGAAGCCCTGCGCCAACTGCGGATGCGGGTCGGTGAACAAGGCGGCAGCCGCCTCGCCGAAGCCCATGCAGTAGAAGCCGATCGAGACAGACTGGGCGAGAAACAGCACCACGCCGATCGCACCGCCATACCCGAGGCCCAGCGTGCGCGAGATCAGGTAGTAGTCCCCGCCGCTCTTGACCTTCAGGTTGGTGGCGATCGCGGCGAGTGAAAAGCTGGTCAGGATGGAGATCGTGTTGGCGAGCAGGATCATGCCCATCGCGCGGACCAGGCCGCTGTTGCCCACGACGTACCCCAGCCGCAGGAACAGGATCAGCCCGACGATCGTCATGATGCTGGGCGTGAAGACGCCCGCGAACGTACCCAGCTTGCTGGGTCCGGCCTGCGCGGACCGATCGAAGTACCGGCTGATCATCGGGTCGGGCGCATCGTCCTGGCCCGGAGCCCGGGCGTCCGTCGCGCTCGAGCGGGGGCCTGTCGCTGCGCATCGATCGGATCCGGCCGCGTGGGCGTCCCCAGCCCTGCGCCGGTGATAAAGCACATCACTCCCATCGTTCCGGACTCCTCGCTCGTGTCAGGCCGATCGAAGGGTAACCCCGACCGCGCAAGACCGGCGGCGAGTCGATCGCGATGAAGCCGCGCCGGGCATTCAGGAACTCGCGCGCGGATACAGCCAACGCGTGAAGAGGCGGGTCAGGAAGGGTGCGATTGCCCAGGTCATGGCCACGACGATCAGCGCCGTGAGCAGCATCACCCGCGGGAACGACGGCCAGCTGGCCAGAAGCGGGGACAGCAGGGTCAGCACGATCCACACCGTGGGGCAGATGCCCAGCCAGGTGACGAACGCCACTTTCCAGCGCGGCGGTGGCGGCTTTCCCTTCGAGGCAAACCAGTGCTCGAGCCCCGGAATCAGCTGGTGACCGCTCTCGGCCTCGGTGTGCGGCGCCATCTCGGCCAGCCAGTGAGCGCGCTCCGCCGATCCCTGCCAGTTGCGCAGGTGAGCCTGCGTGTCGAAAGCAAAGACGACGTGGTAGAGACGCGTCTGGGCCCCATCGCCCTCGGCCGGCGACACCATGTACCCGCCCAGATGCCCCGGGAACCCGCGCGCCGCCGCCATCATGCCCTCGTTGGCCAGCACGAACTCCGCCTCGTGTCCGGCCCGCGCGTGACGCGCCACCAGCACGGTGACCGCGTTCGGCCCTGCAGCCGGGGACGCTGCTGCGCTCATGACCGGACGGCTCGCATCGACGCGCTTTCCGGATCCGCAAAGCGCAGGTGGAAGGCGTCAAGCCGGGCGGACGCAATTGCTGCGGCGACGCCTCCGCTCACGATGGACGGGTGCGCCGCGGCGACACGAACGGCAGTGGAGGTCATGGGCGACGCTCATGGAAGGGGCGAGGCGCAGCATGATTCCGCCTACCAAGAATTTCCAGGACGCCTCCGGGAGGTCCGCGACGCGCGCCCGGCGACCCGCGCCACGTGCGGGACCGGGCGCGGTTCGCAAGAGCCGCGGCGCGGCCGACGGCGTCGACGGGTCGGGCGCAGCAGGCTGCGCGCGGCCCATGCGGCCGCGTGTCGATCAGGCCGCCACGCCCTGCTGCGCCGCCATGCCGCCCGCCTCTTCGCGGATCAGCTTGTCGAGCACCCACAGCATCTTGCCGGGACCGGCATCGTGGCCGATGTTGATCAGCTTGCGGTCGGGTTCTTCCTTGCGGCGGATGTGCTGCGCCTCGAGCATGATCTTGTCCTCGGTGAACGCCTCGTCGAGCGTTCCGCCCAGCAGGTTGCTCATGCCGGGAAATTCCGTGGCGTCGCTGCAGCCCCAGGAATAGTAGTAGTCGACCGAATTCTCGTCGCAGGGCGTCACGGTCTGGCAGGTCCAGGTGTCGACGACGAGCTTTCCGTTGGACTCGCCCTCGGTTGCCGTGCCGGCGATGAACGCGCGGAAGCGCATGATCCAGTTGCACGGCACCGTGTGCTGGATGTCGAAGCAGATGTCGAGCTTGGCGCCCTTCGGGAACAGGTGGGCCACCGCGCCGGTCGGATCGACCGAGCGCACCCAGAAGAGCGTGTTGAGTCCGCGCGGCGTGATCTCGTACTTCGGCTTGATATGCCCGTAGGCCGGATCGCCGCCCACCGTCTTCTCGTGCACCCAGGTCAGGTGGCTCAGATCGGCGAGGTTCTCGATCTCCCAGCGGTAGTTGGTCTCGACATGCATCTGCGAGGTCTTGAGGTTCCAGCCCTTTTCGCCCGGCCCGACCGAGAAACAGATCAGGTTCGGGTCGGCCTTCGCCGGATCGCCCATCCAGACCCAGATCCAGTTGTCCTTCTCGACGACGGGAAAGGCGCGCACGCAGGCCTTCTCGGGAATCGTGTCCTGCCCCGGGATCTCCTCGCAGACGCCATCGCTGCGAAACTTGATGCCGTGGTACATGCAGCGCAGCGAATCGCCTTCCTTGCGACCGAGCGACAGCGCGGCCTGGCGATGCGGGCAGCGATCCTCCAGTGCAACCATGCCACCGTCGGGCTTGCGGTACAGCACGACGCGCATCCCGGCGATCTTGCGCGCGATGATGGACTTGTGGCCCTGGTGGACCATGTGGTCCCAGCCCGCGCAGTACCAGGCGTTCCTGAGAAAGATTTCAGCCATGGAAAGGGTCTCCTGAATATGGGGTCGTGCCGGGTCCGCCTTGCCCAGCGGCGCCGGCCCTCGGTGCGGCAATCACGCTTCCCGATTGGCCATGGATGCTAGAAGCCCCTGCCGCGGGGTCCTCTAGCCAAAAGGGTTGGACTTTGCGTACGGCAGCAGCCCGCAGCGGCGCGTCGCCGCGCAAACCGCTACGCGCAGGGCGCGAGTCGGCGTTGCGAGCGGAAATCGCGGGGGGTCACGCCGAAGTGCGCCTTGAACAGGCGGCTGAAGGTCGCGTAGTCGGCAAACCCGGCGTCGAAGGCCAGGTGCATCAGCTTCTGGTGCGCCCGGTCGGGATCCTCCAGCGAACGCTTCGCCATTTCGAGCCGGACGTCATGGATCAGTTTCGACGGTGTCAGGCGGTGGGCCCGAAACAGCAGGTAGAGCGAGCGGCGCGACATGCACAGCGCCGACGCGAGCTGGTCCGGACCCAGCGCCGGGTCGGCCAGGTGCTCGGCGATGTGGCGCCTGGCCCTGGCCATCAGCGTGTCGCCCGGCGTGCGGCCACCGCGCGCCGGCACCTCGCCGCGCAATGCGCTGGACAGCATCCACTTCACCGCCGTCAGCACCGGGCCGCCTTCCTTGGCGACGACATCCGCCGGCTGGTTGTTCAGCGACATCAGCGCGCCCAGCGCGGCGCGCGGCCCGACCCCGTCGATCAGCTTGCGTCCGCAGACCCCGCGGCTGATCCGGTCCCAGTTGGGAAAGGCGTCCCCCGGCACCAGCAGCACCGCGAGGCGGGAGCGGTCGGACAGGCGCAGCCGGTACGGGCGCGAGGTGTCGCAGACACCGACGTCTCCTGCCTCGAGCCGGAACGAACGCCCGTCCTGTTCGGCCTCGGTGCGGCTCGACAGCTGCCACATGAGCTGGATGTGACCCGCCCGCGAAGCCTCCCCGAGGTGGCGTGAACGGGTCGCCTCGCAGGCGCCCACGCGGAACGTCGAAAACAGTGCGCCGCCAACCCGGTAGAGGGTCACATCCGCATCGAACGATGCGCCGCCGCCATCGCGAAGCTCCAGCCAGGGAAAGTGGTCGTGGAGGAATTCCGTCCACGCCTCGAACGATCCGAGGCGCACCGCGCCTGGCGTGGCCGATTGCGTGGCGGCGGGAGCGGAAGCGGCCTCGGTCCGCGGCGCCGCTGTGACGGGCGCTGCCGCGAAGTGCCCGGCCAGGTGATCGCGAAGCCGCCGGGAGCGCAGATCCCGCTCCGCCACCACGGCGTGAGGCCCCATCGACGCGCCGCCATTGGCCACCGCAACCGGATCTCTCACGTGCCTTCCTCTTGGTGGGCGTACGCCGCGAGGACATCGCCCTTTATGGCCGGAGTCCGCCTGCGCGAGCCCCCGGCGTGATCGATGGCCGAGTGTTTCCCCGCCATCGCGCGGGCAGCACCAACCATAAGAGTCAGACTGCACCCGGGCGCCGGAAACGGCTGGCGCATGCCGGACGGGTGGGTCGATCGTTTTGGTTGGTCGGGCGGGGCGGGCGCGAGGCGCCACCCGGCTTCAGGCAATCCACTGCATCTGTCGCGCCCGCTTGATCGCATCGGGACGACGGCGCGTGTCGAGCTTGTCGAAGATGCGCTGCCAGTACCACTTCACGGTGCTCTCGGACAGGAACAGTGCGGAAGCGATGTCGGGGTTCTGCAGGCCGCGCGCGCCCAGTTCGAGGATCTGGATCTCGCGCTGGCTGAGGGTCTCCTGGTTCATGCAGCGACCGGCGCCCGCGCGCTCCACGTCCGCGTCGACGCCCGGTGCATGCCCCATGGCGGCCAGAAGGACGTCCAGGTACGGCCGGGTCCCGGTCGCGCCCTGCAGCGGAGTCGACCGATCGAGTTCGACCAGTAGCTCGCGGCACTCGGGACCCTCGTCGACGAAGGATCGAATGAATCCCCCGGCCTCGCCGAGCGCCAGGCACTCGGCCATGACCCGCTGCGCGACTCGCCGCTCGCCCCAGCGCGCGGTGGCCTTGGCCAGCAGGATCCCGGCCTGGATCGCCATGCGATGGCAGTGGCGGCCCCGTGCGAACGCATACCAGGAGCGCAGCAGCGCCATCGCGCCCCGTTCCTCTCCGGCCTCGATGGCCAGGCGGGCCCACATCAGGGCCAGCACCGCGTCCGTCATCGTCGCGCCGTCGGCCGCCGCGGTCTGCGTGGCCGTGGCCGTGAGCGCGCTGTCCCGGAACAGGGCGTGGGCGTCGCGGCCCCGCCCCACCGACAGCAGCAGCTGGATCCGTTCGTGCAGCAGGATGACCTGCATGCGCACGAACCCGTACTGCTGGGCGAGCCAGCTGCCTTCCTCGAGCAGGGTCTCGGCCTCGGCCACGCTGCCACGCAGGCGCAGCAGCCGTCCGCGCGTCACGAACCCGGCGATCAGGTTGTCGACGAAACCGAGCTGGGAGGCGATGTCACGCTGGGCCAGCAGCTCCTCGGCCTGGTGCACCTGGTTTCGCTCGTAGTACAGCTCCGCGAACATCAGCGCCGGCATGCTGTAGAGCGCGGAGTGTTCGCCGTGGAGTTCCACCGCCATCTGCAGCGCCCGTTCGTATGCCTCCTGCGCCAGCTGCGTATCGCCGCGCGCGAGGAAGGTCGCGCCGACGATGCACTGGTGGAACACCACGCCGTAGAACGCGCCGCCTTCGACGAACCGGTCGTGCAGCATGCGCGCGGAGGTCGCGACACCCTCGCAGCGGAACTGCTCGCGGCGCGAGGCCATGACGGCCGATCCCGCCGAGGCGCACATGAAGGGGTCGGCCGTGCGTGCGGACTGCAGCCAGCCGACCGCCAGCTTCTCGGTCTGCGGCATGTCGTCGCTGAGCAGGGCCAGCATCATGCGTCGATGGGCCAGCTTGGTCTCGACGAACGCGCGGTCCTGCGAGGACTTGGCCGGCGCATCGGTCCGCCACGCGTTGAGCACCGCCTGGACGCGGTCGATCGCGATGCGCGCGTCGGCGAACTTCCACGACAGCTCGCTCTGCCATGCGAGCTCCAGCTGCAGGCGCGGCAGGCGGTCGCGCAAGGCCTCGGGCAGCCGCGACGACATGGTGACCAGCGTGGTTGTCTGTCCGGCGGCGAACAGGTCGCTGCAGGAGGCGTCGAGCAGCTCGCCCGCCCGGTCGAGATCCCCGGCCTGGAACGCGTGATCGATGGCGTCGGTGATGAAGCGGTGATCGGCGAGCCACTTCGAGGCGCGGCGGTGATAGCCGACCACCAGATGCGGATGACGCTCGTTGAGGCGGCGGCGCAGGAAATCCGAGAACAGGTGGTGGTAGCGATACCAGTGATGCTCGGTGTCCAGCGAGAACAGGAACAGGTTGAGGCGTTCGACCTCGTCGATCATCGCGCGGCTGCCGCGTGCCTGCATCACCGCGTCGCATAGGCCCGAGTTGAACTTCTTCAGGATGGAGGTGGCGATCAAAAACTCCTGCAGTTCGGCCGATTGCCGCCGCAGCACCTCGTCGCTGAGAAAGTCGCCGATGCTCTTGTGCGCGCCGGTGAACCCGTTGAGGAAGGTGTCGACGTCGCAGATGCCCCGGAGCGCGATGCCGGCCATCTGCAGGCTCGCCGCCCAGCCTTCGGTCTCCTCGCGCAGCCGCGTGACCTGCGTGCGGCTCAGCGGGATGCCGCGCACGGTGCCGACGAACTCGCTGACCTCGCTTTCGGTGAACATCAGGTCCGCGATCTCGACCTCGTGGATCTGCCCGAGCGCGCGCAGGCGGCTGACCGGCAATTCGTTGGGCGTGCGACTGGCGATCAGGAAATGCAGCGTGGGGACCGGTGACAGCATCAGTGCCGAGATCAGCTCCCGGATGTCGTGTCCCTGCACCAGGTGGTAGTCGTCCAGGAAGATGTGGACCTCCTGGTCGAGGCCGGCCAGCTCGTTGACCAGCAGCGTCCTGAGCGTGTCGCCGGGGACCGACACGCCGGACCCCAGCAGGGTCGACAGGCCCTGCCCGAAACGGATCCCGGCCTGCCGGATCGCATCCACCAGGTAGAGGATGAAGCGGCTCAGGTCCTGGTCGCCCTCGTCGAGGCTCACCCAGCACACCTTGTGTCCACCGTCCGCCAGGCCGGCGAAGGCCTGCGCCAGTGCGCTGGTCTTGCCGTAGCCGGCCGGGGCGCAGACCAGCTGCAGGCGCAGCTCGCGGGCGCGCAGGAAGCGGGCCATCAGGCCCGGTCGTTGCACCAGCGCATTGCGCTTGGTCGGCGGGACGAACTTGATCGTCAAGGTCGTTCCGGGACCGTGCTTCGTCCACATACCTTCTCTCCTTCCACCACCGGGTGCGTACGTTGCGCACCCGTGTGCGTACCGCTGCCGGCCGCGGCGTCGTGCGGACCGCCGGGCGGACATGTCCCGGACTCCTGCCGGCGTACAGGCGGATGCCCGAGTTGCGGGCACTGCCCTCGCGTGAGAATGCCGGGCGCCGTTGTGCAGGGTCTTGCTAGCGGCGGCGATTGCTTCCGGATCTGACGCCGGACGCTGTCCGCATCATGCAGGCGCAGCAGGATGGCATGGGTCGGCTCATGCGCCGACCGCCTCCGGTTTCGGTTCCGCTTGGCGTTCCTGCCCGGTTGCGAGCAGCGCCTGTTCGGCGGCCTTGGCGGCTTCGATGCTGCGTTGCTTGACGTGGCCGTAGCCGCGGATTTCGTCGGGAAGGCAGGCCAGCGCCAGGGCCCTTGCATGGTTCTCCGGCGTCAGCGTCGCGCTGAGGCCGTCGAGTTGGCGGATGTAGTCCTCGATCAGCTGCCGCTCCTGGCGCCGCTCCCCGGTCTTCCCGAAGAAATCCAGCGCGCTGCCGCGCAGGCCCTTGAAGCGCTTCATCCAGCCGAACGCGGTACGCATCCATGGCCCGAACTGGCGCTTGACCAGGTGGCCGGTGACCGGATCCTTCTTCGAGATCGCCGGCGGTGCGAGGTTGTACTTGACCGAATACCCGTGCGGGAACATCGCATCGAGCTGCGCGAGGAAGGCCGGATCGGTGTGCAGCCGGGCGACCTCGTATTCATCCTTGTAGGCCATCAGCTTGTAGAGGTAGCGCGCCGCGGCCTGCCCGAGCCCGGTCTGCCCCGGCACCGCGCGCAGCTCGGCGGCGACCACGCGCCCGACCACCTCGGCATAGCGTCGTGCGTAGGCCACGTCCTGGTAGGCGATCAGCTCGGGCACGCGCACTTCGAGCAGGCGCCGCGTTTCACCCTGCGCACCGGTCGACTCGACGATCGCACGCGCGATGGCCGTCAGTTCCTGCCGGACGGCAACCGGCTCGTGCTTCGCGATCTCGGCCTCGACGCAGGCACGGTCCACCACCGCCATGCGGCCCCAGCGGAATGCCGCCACGCTCTGCTCAACATTGATGCCGGACTTCCGGATCGCCTCCTCGATGGATTGCGCCTTCAGCGGTATGGCGCCGGCCTGGAAGGCCACGCCGACCATGAAGTTGTTGGTCGCCATCGCGTCGCCGAACAGGCCTTCGGCAAGTGCCTGGCCGTCGAGGTAGACGTTGTCGTCCCTGCGCGTGACCCGGTCGATGCCCGCGGTCAGCGACGACACCGCCGGAAAGTACGCCTTGCGGTCGGACACCATCTGGCCGGTCGGTGTCTGCGTGGTGGAGACCACCGCGATCGTGCGCTCCGGCAGGCACTTGTCGAGGTTGCGCGGGTCGGTCGCGTTGAGGATGTCGAAGCCGAGGTAGAGATCCGTGCGGCCGTCGGAAATCTTGTTCGAGCCCTCGAACGGCTTGTGCGAGATCTTGATGTCGGAGATCACCGCGCCGCCCTTCTGCGCCAGCCCGGTCTGGTCCAGTCCGATGACGTGCTTGCCTTCCAGGCGCGCCGCGTTGGCCAATGTCGCCACGACCGTCACCGAGCCGGTGCCGCCGACGCCCATCACGTGGATGCCGACACCCAGCGTGTCGTCCACCTTCCGGGTCGGCTCGGGCAGCGCGCGGTCGAGCACCGGAATGCGACCCTTCCGCTTCTTCTTCACGGCTCCGTCGACGCCCGGCGCCGGGTTCGGCGTGATCGTCAGGAACGAGGGGCAGAAGCCCTTGACGCACGAGAAATCCTTGTTGCAGGAGGACTGGTGGATGCGCGTCTTGCGGCCGAACTCGGTCGCCACCGGCTCCACGCTCATGCAGTTGGACTTCACGCCGCAGTCGCCGCAGCCCTCGCAGACCCGCTCGTTGATGACGGTGACCTCGGCGGGCTCCTCGGCCTTGCCACGGCTGCGTGCGCGGCGCAGTTCGGCGGCGCATTCCTGGTCGTGGATGAGCACCGTGGTGCCGGGGATCGCGGCCAGCGTGCGCTGCGCTTCGTCGAGGCGGTCGCGATGCCAGACCGGGGTTTCGCCGGCCAGGCTCACGCCGTCGTAGCGCGACGGCTCGTCGGTGGTGACGATCACGCGCCTGACGCCGTTGGCGAGCAGGTCGGCCACCACGTCCGCGACCGAGCGGATGCCCATGGCCTCCTGGCCGCCGGTCATCGACACGTGCGAGTTGTAGAGCAGCTTGTAGGTGATGTTGACCTTGCTCGCCGCGGCGTAGTGGATGGCCAGGACACCGGAGTGGAAGTAGGTGCCGTCTCCCATGTTCTGGAAGATGTGGTTCTGGTTGGTGAACGGCGCCATGCCGATCCACTGCGTGCCTTCGGCGCCCATGTGGGTGCCCATCACGACGTTGCGGTTCATCCACATCGCCATCGTGTGGCAGCCGATGCCGGCCGACACCACGCTGCCTTCCACCGCCTGCGTGGAGCTGTTGTGCGGACAGCCCGAGCAGTACCAGGCGGTACGCGTGGACGTGGCCAGCCTGTTGCGAGAATGGATCTCGTCGACCCGCTTCAGCCAAGCCTCGGCCGACTCGACGCGCGCCTTCTGCGACAGTCGCCTGGCCAGCGCGCGGCCGATCACGTCCGGCTCGAACTCGCCGTGGTGCGGCAGCAGCTCCTGCTCGCCCTGGTCGAACTTGCCGACGATGCGGGGCGCATTGGCCGTGCCGTACAGCACGTTCTTGGCGAACATCTCCAGGAACGGGCGCTTTTCCTCGATGACGAAGATCTCTTCCAGGCCGCGCGCGAACTCGCGCACGATGGACGGCTCCATCGGGAACAGCATGCCCATCTTGAGGATGCGGATGCCGTAGCGGCGCAGCGCGGCGTCGTCCAGTCCGAGTTCGAAAAAGGCCTGGCGCAGGTCGTGGTAGGTCTTGCCTGCGGTGATGATGCCCAGCCAGGCGTTCGGATTTTCGAAGACGACGTTGTTGAGCTTGTTGGCCGCGGCGTAGCGCTTGGCCACCTCCAGGCGCCGCGTGTACAGCGACTGCTCCATCTCCAGCGCCTCGGCGCGCACGTTCATGCCCAGGTTCATGCGCGGCGCGAACAGCTTGCCGTCGAACTCCATGTCCGGCGCGATGAACTTCAGCCGGTCGGGCGAGACGTCCGCGGTGCCGTTGCCGTCGGCGACGTTGGTGACGAACTTCAGTCCCATCCACAGTCCCGACAGGCGCGACATCTGGTAGCCGTGCAGGCCAAGGTCGAGCACCTCCTGCACGTTGCCCGGATACAGCGACGGGATGCCGACATGCATCAGCATCGGCTCCGACTGGCTGCACAGCGACGACGACTTGCAGCTCGGGTCGTCTCCGACGATGGCGAGCACGCCGCCGTTCTTGTCGATGCCGGTGTAGTTCGCATGCTTCAGGGCATCACCCGAGCGATCGACGCCCGGCGCCTTGCCGTACCACATGCCGGTGACGCCATCGAACTTCTGCCTGCCGACCGCGTGGAGCATCTGCGTGCCCCACACCGCGGTGGCGGCGAGATCCTCGTTGAGGCCGTCGACGAAGTGGATGTTGCGTTCGAGCAGCGTCTTCTGGTGTTTCTGCAGGGCGGCGTCCAGCATGCCGAGCGGCGAGCCGCGGTAGCCCGAAATGAACATGCCGGTGTTCAGCCCGCGACGCGCATCGGTGCGCACCTGGTCGAGGCTCAGGCGCACCAGCGCATCGATGCCGCCGAGATGGATGACCCCCTCTTCCTGGGTGAAGGGATCGGGACGGGATGACTTGGCGGACATGATTCTGGAGTGGGATGATGAAAAGGTTCAGACGAAGCGCATGGAGACGCTGCCCAGATCCTGGAAGCGGACCTGGATGGCGTCGCCCGTGGTGACCGGGATCGCCTCGGTGGCGCCGCCGCTCATGATGTAGGTCCCGGCCGGAATCTCTTCGCCGCGGGCGGCCAGGTGGTTGGCGAGCTGGGCGACGGCCTCGGCCGGATGGCCGAGCACCGCGGCACCTGCCGCCATGGCGACGATCTCGCCGTTCTTCTCCATGACGATGCCCAGCGTGCGCAGGTCCAGCCCGTCGACACCATGCGCGACGCTACCGACGACGAAGCGCGATGACGAGGTGTTGTCGGCGACGACGCTGGTCAGGTCGAAGCGGAAGTTCTCGTAGCGGGAGTCGATGATCTCGACCGCGGGAACCACGAAGTCGGTCGCCGCGAGCACCGCGCCGACGTGACAGCCGGGCCCGCGCAGCGGGCGCTTGAGCACAAAGGCGATCTCCGCCTCGACCTTCGGGTGGATGAGCTCGCCGGTCTTCACGTCGCCACCGTTGGCGACGCTCATGTAGTCGAACAGCAGTCCGAACACCGGGACCTCGACGCCCATCTGCTTCATCTTCGCGCGCGAGGTCAGCCCCGCCTTGAGGCCGATCACCTGGTGGCCACGCGCCTGCTTGCGGGTGCGGATCGCGGCCTGGATCGCATAGCCGTCGTCCAGCGTGAGCTGCGGATGGACATCGGTGATCTTCACCACGTCCCGGGCGCCCAGCTCGGCGTTCTCCAGGCGTTCGGCCAGCGCGTTGATCGTGTTGGAATCGATGGTCATTGGCACGGATCAGGAGAAGCGCACCGAGCAACTGCCCAGGCCGCCGACGCTGCAACGGAAGGAATCGCCGGCTGCCACCGGCATCAGCGGCGACTGCGACCCGGACAGGATCACTTCGCCGGCCTTCAGCGGAATGCCGAGCGCACCCAGCGTGTTCGCCAGCCAGGCCACGGCGTTGACGGGCGATCCCTGCACCGCCGCGCCCGCCGAGGTGCTGAGAATCTCGCCGTTCTTCTCCACGACCATGCCGGCGACGGACAGATCGAAGCCGCGCAGGCTGCGCGGCGTGCCGCCGAGCACGAACACGCCGCAGGATGCGTTGTCCGCCACCGTGTCCTGGATCCGGATCTTCCAGTCCGTGATGCGCGAATCGACGATCTCGAAGCAGGGCAGCACGTATTCGGTCGCACGCAGCACGTCGGCGGCGGTGACGCCCGGTCCGTTCAGGTCGCGCTTGAGGATGAACGCAACTTCCGCCTCGGCCCGGGGCGCGATCAGCGTGCCCGTGGGGATCGGCTCGCCCTCGCCGTAGACCATGCCGGACAGCAGCTGGCCGAAGTCCGGCTGGTAGACCCCAAGCATGTCCTGCACGGCCCTGGAGGTCACGCCGATCTTCTTGCCGATGATCGTCTCGCCTTTCTGCAGGCGGCGCTCGACCATGCGCAGCTGGATGCGGTAGGCGTCCTCGATGCTGATGTCGGGCTCGCGGCCGGTGATCGGTGCGATCGGTTGGCGGTCGATCAGCGCCTGGTACAGGGCGTCGCCGTACTGCTCGGTCTTTCCGGCATTCATGGCGTGTCGGATCCCGTGTCGGCCTCGGCCAGGAAGTCGCCGACCAGGCGGGCGAAGCGCGATGAATGCTCGATCTGGGTCCAGTGCCCGCACTTGCCGAACACGTGCAGCTGGGCGTTGGGGATCAGCGCGGCAAGCTTGATCGAGGTGGCCAGCGGGATGACCTGGTCCTCGCGACCGTGGACGACCAGGGTCTCGTGCGGCAGCGTGCGAATGGCCGCCTCCGGGCTGCACAGCGCCTCGATGCCGCGCTGGCGCGGGGCGGGAAACATGGCGCAGAAGGCCTCCTGGAACCCAGGCCGGATGCTCGCGCGGTAGCGCAGTTCGGCGAGTTCGTCGGTGACCAGGCCGCGGTTGTAGGCGAACAGGTCCATCAGGCGGCGCATGTTCTCGAACGAGGGCGTGTAGCCCCAGACCGCGTCGAGCGCTGGGGTCAGTTCGAAGTCCACGCCGGCCGCGCCCATCAGCACGAGCCGGCGCACGCGCCGCGGGTGACGCACCGCCAGTGCCAGCGACAGGGCCCCACCGAAGGAATTGCCGACGAGGTCGACCTGCGGCAACCCCAGCGCGTCGAGCACGCCAAGCGCATGCGCGATCCAGTGGTCGAGCGAGTACACCGGGTTCTGAGGCCGCTCGGTGAAGCCGAACCCGACCATGTCGGGTGCGATCACGCGGCGTCGCTGGGCGAAGATCGGCATCACCGCCCGCCAGTTGGCGAAGGCGCTGACACCGGGACCCGAGCCGTGGATCAGCAGCAGTGGCACACCCGGCGCCGACGGGTTCAGGTCGTGGAGATTGGTGCGGATCCCGGCAGCGACCAGGCTGCTGCCGATTTCGGGATTGGCAGCGTTTGCGCTCATGGTTCAGGCGTACTTGATGCAGACGTTGCGCAGCTCGGTGTAGAACTCGAGCGAGTGCACCCCGCCCTCGCGGCCGATGCCCGACTTCTTGCTGCCGCCGAAGGGGGTGCGCAGGTCGCGCAGGAACCAGCTGTTGATCCAGCACAGGCCGACGTGGATGCGCGTGCCCATGCGCATCCCGCGCGACAGGTCGGTGGTCCAGACCGTCGTGCACAGGCCGTAGGGGGTGTCGTTGGCCAGGCGCACGACCTCGTCCTCGGAATCGAAGGGCGCGACGTGGCAGCAGGGTCCGAAGATCTCCTCGCGCACCACCGCCGCCGTTTCCGGCAGGCCGGTCCAGATGGTCGGCTGCACCCAGGCGCCGGCCTGCAGCGCCTCCGGCATCTGCGGCACGCCGCCGCCGGTGACGACGGTGGCGCCCTCGCCGCGCGCCTTCTCGTAGTAGGCGAGCACCTTGGCGCGGTGCTCCTGGCTGATCAGCGGACCGATGCCGGTGGCCTTGTCCTGCGGGGAGCCCGGCTTCATCGCCTCGGCCCTGGTCTTCAGCGCGGCGACGAAGCGCTCGAAGATCGGCCGCTCCACGTACACGCGCTCGGTGCCCAGGCAGACCTGGCCGCAGTTGACGAAGGCCGCGCGCGCGATGCCGTCGACGGCGGCGTCGAAGTCCGCGTCGGCGAACACGATGCCGGCATTCTTGCCGCCCAGCTCGAAGGACACCGGGCGCAGGCCGCGCGCGGCTGCGCCCATGATGGCCTCGCCCGTGCGCGTCTCGCCGGTGAACGTGATCGCATCGACTCCGGAATGCGTGGTCAGGAATTCGCCCGCCGAATCCGGCCCGAGGCCGTGCACGACGTTGTAGACGCCCTTCGGGATGCCGACCGCGTTCATGACCTCGCCGAGCAGGGTCGCGGTGGCCGGCGTCTCCTCGGAAGGCTTGACCACCACGGCATTGCCGCAGGCCAGTGCCGGTCCGACCTTCCAGGTCATCAGCAGCAGCGGCAGGTTCCAGGGACAGACCACGGCGATGACGCCGCGCGGCACGCGCACCGCGTAGTTCAACGCATTGCCGCCATCAGGCGTCGCCATCTCGAAGGCTTCGGTCGGGACGTTCTTGATCACGTCCGCGAACACCTTGAAGTTGGCCGCCCCGCGCGGGATGTCGATGTGCGAGGCCAGGCTCACCGGCTTGCCGGTGTCGGCCACCTCCGCCGCAAGGAAATCGTCGAAACGGCGCGTGATCTCGTCGGCCACCTTGTAGAGCAGCTCGACGCGCTGGGCGACCGGCATGCGGCCCCAGGGACCGTCCATCGCGGCGCGCGCCGCCGCGACCGCGGCGTCGACCTCGGCGCGACCGCCTTCGCACACCGCACCGATCAGCGAGCCATCGACCGGGTTGCGGTTCTCGAAGGTCCTGCCGCTGGCGGAGGCGACGAATCGTCCGTCGATGAAATGGCGGAATTCACGCAGGCCGGCGTGCGGATGTGCGTGACGGGCGTTCGAGGGGGTCACGTCGTTTGCCATGTTGTTCATCGTTCCTTGGGAACTCCTTGCGGCGCCTTGCAGCGCCTCAGGTCACCACCGACAGGAAGGCTTCGTTGAGCTTGCGGTCGTGGTAGAAGATCGCCGTCCCCAGTTCATCGTCGGTCCAGGTCACCGTCGGCTTGTCCGGGTAGTAGATGTAGCCGCCGGCGAAAACCTCGTTGCGATTGCCCGAGGGATCGAAGAAATAGATCGTCTCGCCACGGGTGATGCCGTGCCGCGTGGGGCCCAGGTCGAGCGACACCTTCTTCTTCGAGATGATGTCGGCGGCCTTGAGCACCTCGTACCAGTTGTCGAGCAGGAACGAGGCGTGGTGGAACTTGTTCTTCATCGGCTGGCGGATGAAGGCCACGTCGTGCGCCTTGTTCGAGCAGGACAGGAAGGCGGCGATCCGGAATTTCTCCGGCCCGGCCACGACCTCCTCCGCCAGCCCGAAGCCCAGCACCTCGGTGAACAGCTTGACGGTGCCGTCGAGGTCGTCACCGTAGAGCAGGCAGTGGTCGAAGCGCGAGGGCGCCATGCCCTTGAGGCCGTCCGGCCAGGGCTCCGGATTCAGGTAGCCGGTGGCGCAGCCCGTCGCATCCTTCTGCGCGTAGAGCTCCATCACGTGGCCGGTCGGGATCGTGAAGCGGAAGCGCCGGCCGGTGTGGGGATGCTCGCCGGCGGCGATCCAGCCGGTATCGCTGACCAGCCCCGACCTCGTCACCTCGCCGACGAGGCGCTCCAGGGTCTGGTCGGAATCCACCTTCCAGCCCATGTAGTCCATGCCCGGCGCGTCGGCCTGGCGCAGGACCACACTGTGATGATCGGACTCGTCCCAAGCCTTGAAATAGACGCGACCACCGTCGTCGCGCCCGACCTCGAGCAGGCCCAGAACCTGCGTGTAATGGGTGACCGCCTTGTCCAAGTCCATGACGCGCAAGACCACGTGTCCGGGTCGAAGTACACCTGTGAGTGCCATGGGTCCGCTCTCCTCGTTCTAGTTTCGGGTCCGCGGCGCAGCGCCTTGCAGGCCGCGGACATGGAAGCCGCCCGCCGATCCGGCGAAGCAGCGCGACATCTTTCCCACCACCTGCAGGCGCAGGTCGCCTTCGGCGAACAGCTTGCAGGCGAGCGCGTAGCCGTCCGCCTGCTCCTCAGGACTCACGCAGGCGCGGCTCATCAGCCCGGTGCGATACGCGCCTTCGATCACCCGCACCTTGCAGACGCCGCAGCCGCCACCACGGCAGCCCACGGGAATGCCCCTGCGGCCGAGGCACTCCATGGCGCGCAGCACATCGCGATCGGTGGCGCAACCAAAGCGCTCGCTGCTCTCGACGATCTCGATGCGATGCGACACCGGCCCGCTCACAGCGCGCGGAACAGCGGGCTGCGGGCCAGGGCGCTGGCGCCGTCGGCCGAAGTCAGGAACTTCTCCGTGAAGATGTCGCGCTCGAACAGCCGCCCCTGCATCAGGGTGCGGATGCAGGCTTCGATCATCACCGGCGGCCCGCACAGGTAGGCGCGTCGCCCGCGGAAGTCGTTGCCGAAGCGCTCCGCCGCGGCCTCGTGCACGAAGCCGCGGAAACCGGTCCAGGCGCAGGCCTCGGTCGGCTCGTTGAGTGCCGGCACGTAATGGAAGTTCGGATGCTCCGCTGCAAGCGCGACGAACTTGTCGTGGTAGTACAGCTCGGCGCGGTTGCGCGCGCCCTGGACCAGGGTGATGTCGCGCGCGTCGCCCTTGTCGAGCAGGTCGAGGATCATCGAGCGCGGGCTCGACAGGCCCGAGCCGCCCGCCATGAAGATCAGCGGCTGCGGATCCGACACCCGCACGAAGAAGCGGCCGAGCGGACCGGAGAAGCGGATCGCATCGCCGGCCTTGAGTTCGTCGTGCATCCAGGCGGTGCCCCTGCCGTCCGGCACGCGGCGCACGTTGAGCTCGATGCTGCCCTTGTCGCCGGGCCGGCTGGCGAGCGAGAACGCGCGCGGCTGATCGAGGCCCGGCACCTGCACCTGCACGTACTGGCCGGCCTGGAAATCGATGCCCTCGCCGTCCACGTCGACGTGGATGCCCTTGATCGTCGGCGACAGGTCGACGATGCGGGCGACCGTGCCCCGGTAGTCGCGCACGGGGTGATGGCGCGCGTCGGGATCCTCGTCGACGTCGGCCTCGATGATGATGTCGGACTGCAGGGTCGCGCAGCAGGCCAGGGCCTTGCGCTCGTCGCGTTCGAAATCCATCAGCGCGAACGGCGATGCGGCTCCCTGCTCGAACTCACCTTCGAGCACCTGCACCTTGCAGGTCGCGCACAGGCCATGGCAGCAGGCATGCGGCAGCCACACCCCGGCGCGCAGGCAGGCATCGAGGATGGTCTGCCCTTCCTCGGCCTCCACTGCCTGGCCGAGCGGTTCGACGGTGATCCGGTAGCTCATGCGCGCATCCGCTCAGCTGCACGAGCCCTGGATGCCGGTCAGGCCCGGCGTGCGGAAGCGCAGGGCAGCCTTGTGACCCAGCCCGTTCTCGGCCAGCGACTTCGCCGGGTCCGGCGTGAACGGCCTGCCGGAGGAAAACCACTCGGCCTTCGACCAGTCGATCTTCACGGTGTCCGGGTGGGCGGCGTAGAGGCCGGGAATGATCTCGGCCGTGAGGGCTGCGAACGGCAGGCTCGGCGGCACCGGGATGCACAGCGGCGCGCAGTACAGCAGGTGGTCTTCCCAGCCGATGTACAGCAGCTGCTGACCGTGGAAATTCTCCACGCGATCCTTGATCTGGCCGGTGTAGCCGGGGGCGAGGGCGATGACGCTCATGGGCGGGTTCTCCGGAGGATCAGGTCGCGACGCCGGGCTTGCCGGTCCAGGCTTCCCAGTTCGCGAGGTCCGGAGAGCTCAGGTACTCGCCCCCGTCCACGCCCGCGTTGACGTGGTAGTACCGCAGGACCTCGGGCAGCGGCTCGAACCCGGGCGCGGTGGGATCGGCGCCGGGCCGGAAGCAGTTGCCCTGGTAGACCTGGTGCACCGGTAGCCAGCTCTGAACGTACTTTTCCGGCTCGAAGTCGAAGACGTCCTTGCAGCCGTCCGAACAGAAGTGGAACTTGTTGTCGCGGTAGTGCGACTCGCGGTAGCAGATCTTGGTCGGATCGTCGGGCTCGGTGAAGCCCATCGGGATCTGGCAGGTCTGGCACAGCATCGGCAGCGTCGGATTGTAGAAGCGCCGGCCCTGCTTCTGTTCCTCTCGCAGATACTCCAGGCGCGGGCGGTACAGCTTGTCGAACGTGGCCGGGTACTTCTCGGCCAGCCACTTCATCTCCTCTTCCTCCGGCACCCAGGTGTGGAAGGCCGCCGCATGGGTGTAGTTGTAGAAGATGCCCCAGGCCTCGTGCGACAGGCGATCCTTCTCCTTGCTCGCGACCTCGTGGTACTTGGGCATGCGCACGCCGTAGCGCGCCAGGTCGTTGAACAGCGCACCACCGTTCTGCTCGAAGTACATGGTCCAGGCCTCGGACCAGCTCATCACGCGCTTGGGCAGCATGTAGTCCATCATCATCGACACCAGCGTGAGCAGCCGGTAGCCGCGCCAGAACCACTTGTCGAGCCAGCGCTGCACGATCGGCAGGTTGCCGGGGTCCTGTTCGAGGATGAACTTCACGACTTCCAGGCCCAGCGTCATGTGGCGCGACTCGTCCGACTGCGCGGAGAAGCCGAACGTCACCGTCGCCATGTCGCCGTTGAACGCGGCGCCGCTCATGAAGGGCATGAACAACAGGTTGGTCAGCACGTACTCGAAGGAGAACGAGATCGCGGTGACGAACTCGAACGGCCCCGCGCTCATCGCGTCCTCGAAATAGGACTTCGGGACCGACAGGTACCAGACCCGGTCGAACATGTGGATCGGGTCGTGAAGGCCGTTGAAGAACTTGTTGTAGTGGCTGATCGTGTGGGCCTGCGTCTGCGCGTGACGCAGTTCGTCGATCGCCTGCATCTGCGCCGCGATGCTCGCGCCGGTGCCGCGGAAGTTGCGGCCGGCCATCGCGAATCCGCGGTGGGCAGCGTACTCCAGCGGGCTCACGCCGGTCAGGAACAGTTTCAGCGTGTTGATGTAGCGCGCATCGACGACGTTGAACTGGCCGTTGTTCTGCTGGAAGGCATCGATGATCGCGTAGAGCTTGCGCTCCTTCTCGCCCTGGTACTTCCAGTAGGCGTCCATGGTCAGGCGGAACGGATCCTCCCACTTGTCCCAGTCGTGGATCTTGATGCCCTCGAACCGGTCCTGCGGAAACACCTTGTCCATCGGCTCGTAGCTGGTCTCCCAGCCGAGGCCGCGCGTCAGCAGCGCGTAGTTCTCCTTGAGGCTGAGTTTCTTCGGCGGCTGTGCGCCGGCGGGCATGTTCATGGTCGTATCCTCAGGTGCCTTGGTTCGGGGTCCAGTGCAGGACGAACTCGTCCTCTGACTCGTCGATGTTTCCGGAGATGGAGATCAGGTTGAGCTGAAGCTCGCGCAGGTCGAAGTCGCGTCCGATCAGCTCCTCGATCGAGGTGCGGCGCACCACCAGTCGTCCGGGGGCGTCGATCTTCACCATCGCCGGATAGCGCGCGACCGTTGCGTGCGGGTTGTCGGCCTCGATCGCCTCGATGATCGGACGCGTGTCGTCGTTGGTCTGGAACGCGATGAAGACGGCGTCGGTCATGACGCCTTCTCCAGGCCCAGCCTGGCAAGGCGCGCATCGAAGACCGCCACCACCGTGCCGAGCACTTCGCTCGCCTCGGGCCCGAACAGTTCCGCCGCGTAGGGCTGCAGTGCGGCGACGGTATCGGCCCGCGATGCGCCGATCCAGTCGCGCAGGCGCTGCACGTTGGCCGGCGATTCAGCCGCCGCCGTCTTGATCGTGGCGTCGACCCAGCGCGAGCTCTCGTCGAACCAGCTGGTCATGAACTCGGTCAGCAGGCTCAGCGAGGGACCGTGCGGAGCGGACACCCGCGGCTCGAAGTGCCGGAACACCAGCGGATGGATCAGGCCGTCGAGCACCAGGTTCTGCGCCACGAACAGCTCGAACCAGTCCTGGCAGACCATCATCCTTTCGACCAGGCGGCGCAGCGGCTGCCACGCGGCATGTTCCATCCACAGGGTCTTGCCCGTCGTCAGCGATTCCCCGCTGTTGCCATCGAGCAGCAGGCCGATGCGACTCAGGTACTGGGCCAGGCCCAGGCGGTCCATGCCGTGGAACATGGTGGCCTGCGTGATCGCCGTGCCGTAGCCGTAGGCGGTGACATGGCAGTTGTTGAGGTTGGCGCCCCACTCGAGGTGCCGCAGGGGAACCAGCGCAAAGATCATCGCCGTGCGGGTGGCTTCCGGCAGGTCGCGCAGCAGGCCGCGCGTGTCGACGAAGGCGAGCTTGTTCTCCATGGTGTCCTGCTGGCGCGCGCGGGCCATGGTGTAGCTGCCGTAGTAGAACTGGCGCGGATCCTTGAACGCATACCAGTCCTTCATCTCGATCCGGGTGCGGCGCACGTCGTACAGCTCGCGCTCGGGATCCCACAGCGGCCGGTAGTGGAAGTTGGCGGTCGACTGCAGTCCCAGGCTCGCCTCCTGGTAGCGCGACGCCGCCTTGTCGGCGCCCAGGTGACGCGCCACGTGCGAGAACGTCTGGCGCAGCTGGGTGACCGACGTGGTCTTGATATCGACTTGCATGGTTTTCTCCTCAGCCCTCGATGCCGGGCGCGCCGAAGCGCCACTTGGATTGCTCCGCGTCCAGTGCCTTGCCCTGCTCGCGCGTCAGGTAGGTCACCGCCTGGGCGCGGCAGAACGCCTGGTAGGACGCCAGTGGCAGGGTCAGCTCCACCGCCAGCCCCGGTTCACCGATGGCGAAGTCGAACTGCACGTAGCCACGCGCGTCGAGTTCGCGAAACCGCACATAGTGGCGCGCGACGTCGAACACGGGAATGCGTGCGGGCAATTGATGGAGCGACACCGTTTCTCCTCCGGCGGTCGCGGGCGACTGATCGCCGGGAATGCTGCATGGTCATTCCCGGTAGGCGCCTGCTTGTCTGATCCGGACTGCACCGGCCATGCCATGTTCGTTGATGCCGCAATGCACCATCCGGCAAGCGCCTGCCCTCGTGAGGATTTACCCACTTGTCGAGGCATCCGCAGGCGGTGGCGGACCGCGGCCCCTCGTCCAGCGCTTGAATAATTTCAGTGAAAGGCAGAGCCTCGCCACCACTATTTGAAGAAAATTCTTCAAGCCAATGTTCCCTTGCCAGCGCCATTTCACCCGGCATGGCCGAAGGGCGGGAGGGACGCGACATGGCATCCGCCGTGCTTGCGGCTGCCGGCTACAAGCCGTCCGGGCACGTCCCCGCGGCACGCGGAAGGAGAACCATGGGATCGCACACCGGCAGGACCGTGAAGGCAGAGTCGGGCTGGAAGCCGAACGGCGCGGCGGTCGACCCGCAGCGATACCCCGAGATCGCGGATCTCATGGCGCGGCTGCACTTCGCTCCCGCCGACGGCCGCATCTGGCTCGACGACCAGCGCATGCAGCTGATCCACACGTCCGCGATGGGCGTGATGCGCCGCGAACTGATCGAGGGGCTCGGCATTGAGCGGGCGCGCGGCCTGCTCACCCGCATGGGCTACAACTCCGGCGGTCACGACGCCGAGCTGGCGCGCCGCCTGCGTCCACACGCGCGGCTGAACGACACCTTCGCGGTGGGGCCGCAGCTCCACGCCCTGGAGGGGATTGTCCGCGTCGATCCCCCGGTCCGGCTGGAGATCGACGTGGAGCGCGGCCACTACCTGGGCGAGTTCATCTGGCGCGACTCCTCCGAGGACGAAGAGCACATCCGCGCCTACGGCATCGGTGCCGAGCCCGTGTGCTGGATGCAGATCGGCTACGCCTGCGGCTACACCAGCGTGTTCATGGGCAGGCCGATCCTCTTCCGCGAGGTGGAATGCCGCGCGACCGGCCATCCGCACTGCCGGATCATCGGCAAGCCCGCGGACGAGTGGCAGGACGCCGAGGACGACATCCGCTTCCTGCGCGCTGAGCCCTTCAGCCGCGGCCTGAGCGCGACCACGCGCAAGCCGGCGGAGAAATCGGCGCAGGAGCACCTGGCCTCGATGTTCGAGGACGGCGCGATCGTCGGCGTCTCGACCGGCTTCAATGCGGTCTGCCACATGGTGCGGCGCGTGGCCGATACCAGCGCCACCGTCCTGTTCCTGGGCGAGAGCGGCGTGGGCAAGGAAGTGTTCGCGCGCACCCTGCACCGCAACAGTCCGCGCGCCGACCAGCCGTTCGTGGCGATCAACTGCGCCGCGATCCCGGAAAACCTCGTCGAGTCCGAACTCTTCGGCGTCGAGAAGGGCGCGTTCACCGGTGCGACCGCGTCTCGCGAGGGGCGCTTCGAACGCGCCGACGGTGGCACCCTGTTCCTCGACGAGATCGGCATCCTCGGCCTGGCGGCGCAGGGCAAGCTGCTGCGTGCGATCCAGGAAGGCGAGATCGAACGGGTCGGCGACTCGCGGGTGCGGCGCGTCGACGTGCGCCTGGTCGCCGCGACCAACCTCGACCTGCGCGAGGAAGTGAAGGCCGGGCGCTTCCGCGAGGATCTCTATTTCCGCCTCAATGTCGTGCCGGTGAAAGTCCCGCCGCTTCGCGAGCGCCGCGACGACATCCCGATCCTGATGAACCACTTCCTGGGCAAGTACCGGCATCGCCACAAGCGTGAGGTCACCGGCTTCACCGCCCGCGCCATCGACGCCCTGCTCAACTACGAGCTGCCCGGCAACATCCGCGAACTGGAGAACATGATCGAGCGCGGCGTCATCCTGGCGCCCGGCGGCGGCGCCATCGACGTCAGCCACCTCTTCATCGGCGGCGAGAACCTGCACCGTGCCTCGTTCGGGCTCAGCGGGGACGGTCGCGTGGGCCTGTGCGAACGCCTGGAAGCCGGCGGCGAGCGGGCGTCGGCGGGCGATCCCCAGGACGTCATCCGTTCGATCACCGCGCGCTGCGAGCAACTGCTGTCGGACGACGCGAGCGGCGACGTATCCCTCGACGAGATCGAGACCTCGCTCGAGACCGCCCTGCTGCAGAACGCCATCAGGCGCGCCAAGGGCAACCTGTCCGCGGCCGCCCGCTCGCTCGGACTCACGCGCTCGCGGCTGGTCTACCGGCTGAACAACCGGGGCATGGGCCCGCCGGCCGGGTAGCGACCGCGGCGCCGGTCATGTGCCGCCCGCCTCCGGGTCGCGCTTCCTGAGCCGGTACTCCATCTGCCCCCGGCGCAGCCCCAGCAGCCGGGCCGCCGCGGACAGGTTTCCCCCGGAGCGTTCCATCGCGCGCTGCACCAGCAGCGTCTCGATACGCTCGAACGAGGACAGCGACGCGATCAGTTCGTCGGCCAGGCGCCGCTGCTGCGCGTCGGGATCGGCCTGCGGGGTCGAGGCGCTGGGCACCAGCGCGCCCTTCGCGCCGAGGTTGAACGAGGCCGGGTTGAGCGTCTCGCCGCCGGCGAACAGGTGCTCCACGTCGATCGCGCCTTCCGGCTCGGCCAGGATCACCGCGCGCTGGATCATGTTCTCCAGCTCGCGCACATTGCCCGGCCAGTCGTAGTCCCACAGTGCGTCGAACGCGCGCGGGGTGAGCCCGCCGACCTTCTTCCCGAAGCGGGCCGAATAGCGTTCGAGGAACAGCGAGACCAGCAGCGGAATGTCCTCGCGCCGCTCGCGCAGCGCAGGAATCCGGATGGGAAAGACATTCAGGCGATAGAACAGGTCGGCGCGGAAGCGCCCCGCCTCCATCTCGCTGCGCAGGTCGCGGTTGGCGGCGGCGACCAGGCGGTTCGCCAACGCCAGCTCCTGGTCCATGGGCGACAACGTCCCGGGCAAGCCGCGCGTGGTGCTGCCTTATCTCGGCGGCGTCCGCGCATACCGCAGGGCCTGCGACGCCCCAGACGCAGAACGGCTATCCCAGCTTCGCCATCGCCCGAGGAGAAATGCGGCCGACCGGCCTCAGGGCCGGAGCAGCATCTTCAGGGCGCCGTCGGCCTTGTTGTGGAAGGTGGAGAAGGCTTCGTCGATCTTCGTCAACGGGAACGTGTGCGTGAAGTATTCGCCGGGCTGCACGACGCCTCGCTCCAGCAATCGCAGGCTTTCCCACATCGCCGGTGTCACATTCGCGAATCCGTTCATGTGCAGCGAGATGTTGCGCAGGAACACGTCGGCCAGGTTCAGGTTGAAGGTCGGCTCGCAATAGACCCCGATGGCGGCCACGGTCCCACCGGGCCGGACCAGGTCGAGCGCCATCTGCAGGCTCTCGCCGAGGCCGACGACCTCGATGACCTTGTCGAAGCCGCGACCGCCGGTTGCCGCCAGGGCCTGTTCCTTCCATCCATCCGCGCTCACGTTCAGTGCGGTCGCGCCCTTGCGGCGCGCGATGTCCAGCCGGTACTCCAGCTTGTCCAGCGCGACCACCACGGCCGGCCCGCGGAGCAGGGCAATGTCCAGCGACATCAGTCCGGTCGGACCACAGCCGATCACGGCGACCCGCTCTCCGACGCCGATATCGGCGAGGCGGTTGGCGATCACGGCGGACGGAAGGTTGCAGGACAGCGTCACCGCCTCCTGGTCTCCGACCGACGCGGGAATCTTCATCGCATGCCCGTCGGCATGGGGAATCACCAGGGCTTCGGCGTGCGTTCCGTTGAGGTTCCCGAACGGAACACCGAATCCGTAGACCGCCTTGTTCGTCGTTTCGCAGTGCGCCGTCTGGCCTACCTCGCACATGTAGCAATGTCCGCACGAGACCGAGTACCCCATGCTGATGCGGTCCTTCGGCCGGAAGCGGCCGACCGACCGGCCCACGTCGATCACCTCCCCGATCAGCTCGTGTCCGGTCTGCGACCGGCCTCTGTCCATGATCGGATCCAGCGCGCCACGGTACAGGTGCAGGTCCGATCCGCAGATCGATGTCGCCGTGACCTTCACCAGCATCTCATGGTCCTGCCGGATCACGGGATCCGCGATCTCCGAGCAACGGATGTCCCCGGGGGCGAAATAGACGGCGGCCTTCATGCACTTCTCCTTTGATCCGAACGTGCGCACTCATTTTCCGACTCCCGATGGAAGCGACCGAGTGCATGTGCATGGATAGTAGCGCCCGGCGTGCGCGGGAACGCGGGATGCCGGATCGTTGCCGGTGCAGGACCGCCCCGATGCGGCGCGAAACGTCGCGCGCAGCGATGGCCGGCGGTTCGCGACCCGTGGCCCTCTTCCGCAGCGGTGCGCGAACGGCGGGCCGCCATCGGCGAGCGACCCGCGGCACGGCGCCCGATTAAAGTAGCGCCCTCGTTCCCGGCCGGCGCCCCGCACCGGACCCAAACCCGAAGGAGCCTTCGATGTCGGATTCGCCGAGCTACATCCTGTATGACACCCCGGCCGAGCACATCGCCCGGATCACGCTGAACCGGCCGGCGCAGGCCAACTCGCAGGACACGCACTTCCTCTACCAGCTCAACGAGGCCTTCGATCGTGCGGCGCACGACGATGCGGTGCGCGTGATCATCCTGGCGGCCAATGGCAAGCACTTCTCCGCAGGCCACGACCTGCTGGAGCAGGACTACGCCGAGCACATGGGCGAGCACCGCACGGTGCTGCCCCTGTGCGGCTTCCACTGCGCCGGCGCCGAGGCGCAGATGGCGCGCGAGGAGGAGATCTACATCGGGTTCTGCGAGCGCTGGCGCAACATCCCCAAGCCGACCATCGCCGCCGTCCAGGGCAAGTGCATCGCCGGCGGGCTGATGCTGATCTGGCCCTGCGACATCATCATCGCCAGCGAGGACGCGCTGTTCAGCGATCCCACCGTCACCCTGGGCGTGTGCGGCCACGAGTACTTCACGCACGTCTGGGAGATCGGTGCGCGCAAGGCCAAGGAGATCCTGTTCACCAGCGACGAGTTCACCGCCGAGCAGGCCGAGCGCTGGGGCATGGTCAACAAGGTGGTGCCACGCGAGGCGCTGGAATCCACCGCACTGGACATGGCCGTGCGCATCGCGCGCAAGCCGCCCTTCGCGCTCAAGCTCACCAAGAAGGCCATCAACGGATCGACCGATGCGCAGGGCCGCGAGATGGCGATGAAGAACGCCTTCCACCTGCACCAGCTCGCCCACACGCACAACCTCAAGCTGTACGACCAGATCATCGATCCCAACGGCCTGCCGCCGGCGGTGCGGAAGAACCTCGGGCGCTGAGACCGCGCCCGCCCCTGAAGCCCCGGACGCCGGCCTTCGCGAGGCCAAGGCGCCGGGGCGGCCTCACCGCGACCGCGAAACGGTCGGCGACCGCGTCCGGGCCCTGCGCCCGGTCAGGTGACCGCCCATCGCTCCACGTCGAAGGCGTCGTCGACCTTGAGGAACATCAGCAGCGAGCGGCCCGAGACCGCCCGTGTCCGGTGGCCCCTACCGGTCCGGTCGTCGGCCATGAACATGTCGCCTTGCGAGAAGCGCCGGACCGCACCATCGGTGGTCTCGACGTCCAGCGCTCCGCTCATCACGATGACGAACTGCCGGCTCGGTGCGATATGCCAGTCCTGGTCCAGGCCTTCCGGCAGCTCCGCAATCACGCCACCGCAGGCGATGAGTTCGCTCAGGGCGTAGACGTTGCCGAATTCGTCCATGTGCGAGATGGGCAGGGGAATATCCAGTTCGACGAAGTCCGAGCCTCCGTCGGGCGTTGCGATGAACCGTGTGATCCTCATCGGTGGACTCCTTTCCCGTCAGTGGTTGCCGGTGATGACAGGTTTCGCGTCGCCGCTCATATCGTGTTCCCCGCTTCCACGCGGGTGGTCGGGTACCGAAGGGTAACCGGACACGGCGGCTGGTTCAGGAGCTGATCGCCGCTGCGGGGCTTCCGCCGGCCGAGCGCCGCTGCCGCGCCGTGCGAACGCATGCCCTGCTGCAGGCCGGGCAGGCTGGGCCCGCGGCGCACGGAAAGGCGCGAGGTCGATGCAGCCGATGCGGCAGGTCGTCGCGTCCCAGCGCATGCGCAGGCCAGGGGCTGGACGCCGCCGCCCTTCTCACCGGGACACGGGCTTTCGCCCGAGCCTGCAGGCGCAAGGCCCGCCTGCAGGCTCGCGGCTTCAGTACCGCGACCGGATCGCGTCGCGGTTGCGCGTCAGGTAGGCGCGGCTCAGGCCGAGTTGCTGCACACCGTAGCCGATCGTTCCACGGTGGTTCACCCGCATGAACGACTGCAGGTAGGTGTTCGAGGGATACGGCGCCCAGTAGTTGGAATTCAGCGCCGAGTAGGTCACCGCGAACGACTTTCCGCGCACGTCGGTGACTTCCAGCTCGCCGCCCATCGGCACCGCGCGGCGGTACTCCTGCGTGCCGCGCGAGGAGGCGATGCCATAGGTCTTGCCGTCCTCCATCACATAGCCGCTGACGTGCGGACCCATCGCATTGGTCCTGGCGATGTCGTGGCCGGTGAACAGGTGAATCGTCAGTGCCGAGCCGAAGCTCGCGTGCCACCAGATCACCGAGGAGTTGTCGCGCTCGACGCGCGGACCCCAGCTGCGGTCACCGGTGTCGACGCAGTCCACGGTGTAGCGCTTGCCGCGCGCCACCAGTTCGCCGGTCACGTGATAGGTCACGTCGTAGTGGCCGGACCAGGACGAATCCCAGGCCCCGACCTTGCGCCGGGCCGCCATCGGATCCATCTCGGGGTCGTTCAGGTCGTAGGGCTCGTGCAGCGCGACGAAGTCGAGCTCGAAGCGGGTGTCGTCGATCCCCTCGTACTTCACGTGGTAACGGCGGGTCGGATCGGTCGCCTCGACGGTCAGCCCGTTGGGCAGCGAGAACGACATCAGCGACTTCGGACAGGGCAGGTGCTGCTGGTTGTCGACGTAGAGCTGCTCTTCCCAGAGATCGCTGATGCGGTCGTGCAGCGAGATGTCGGCCATGCACACGCCGAGCATCGGCCGCGCCAGCACGTAGATGATGCCGTTGAGCGTGCTGCCCGGAACGTAGAACGGCAGGGCGATGGTCTCGACCCATTGCCAGTGCGAGTCCGGCTTGAAATGGAAATCGGCGTCCTGTGGCTTGATCATGCTGCTCTCTCCTCTCTTTATGTTTTCGTGGCGTCACGCAACCCCGATGAAGACGGGGACCCTCGGAACGACCGTACAACTGGCCGGCCCGGACTGCACCCGGGCCGGACGTCTGGATCAGTAGGACTTTGGCAGGTCCAGCACCTTCTCCGCGATGAAGTTCAGGATCATCTGCTCGGTGACAGGCGCGATGCGCGGCAGCATCGACTCGCGGAACAGGCGCTCCACCTGGAACTCGCGGGCATAGCCCATGCCGCCGTGCGTCAGCACCGCCTTGGTGGTTGCATCGAAGCTGGCGCGGCCCGACAGGAACTTCGCCGCGTTGGCTTCCGCGCCGCAGGGCAGGCCCTTGTCGTACAGGTAGGCTGCACGCATGCACATCCAGTACGCCGCCTCCAGCCCGCACCAGGCTTCCGCGAGCGGATGCTGGATGCCCTGGTTCTTGCCAATGGGACGGCCGAAGACGACGCGGTCACGCGCGTACTTGGCGGCCCGGTTGAGCGCATCGCGGCCGATGCCGATCGCCTCGATGCCCACCAGCACGCGCTCGGGGTTGAGCGAGTCGAGCAGGTAGTAGAAGCCGCGGCCCTCGTCGCCGATGCGATCCTCCTCGGGCACGAAGTAGTCGTCGATGAAGGTGGCGTTGGAATCCACCGCGTTGCGGCCGAGCTTCTTGATGCGGCGCACCTCGATCTTGTTGCGGTCGAGGTCGGTGTAGAACAGCGACATGCCGTCGGTGGGCCGCTTGCACTCGCTCTTGGGCGTGGTGCGCGCCAGGATCACGATCTTGTGCGCCTCCTGGCCGGTGGACGTCCACATCTTGCGGCCGGTGATGCGGTAGCCGCCGTCCACCTTCTTCGCGAAGGTCTTGATGCTGGTGGTGTCCAGGCCCGCGTCCGGCTCGGTGACGCCGAAGCAGGCCTTTTCCTCGCCCTTGATCAGCGGCGTGAGCCAGCGCTTCTTCTGCTCGGGCGAGCCGTGCACGACGATCGCGTGCGGCCCGAACAGGTTGATGTGGATGCTCGAGGCCGCGGCCTGACCACCGCCGCCGCTGGCCACCGTGTGCATCATGATCGCCGCCTCGGTGACGCCCAGTCCCGCACCGCCGAGTTCCTCGGGCATGGTGATGCCGAGCCAGCCGGCATCCGCCATCGCGCGGTAGAACTCCTCGGGGAAGCGCGAGGTCTCGTCGCACTCGTGCCAGTAGTCGTCGGTGAACTGCTGCGTGATCTTGCGGACCGAGGTCTCGATCTCGCGCTGCGTTTCGTTAAGTTCGATTTCCATGTCGTGCCTGGAATAGTTGAATTTTCATCGCAAAGGCGCAAAGAACAGCAAAGAGGATGACGCAAAGAGGATGACGCAAAGAGGATGACGCAAAGCCTGGAATTACGCGCCGGGCCGGATCACCGCCCGCCGACCTAATCTTTTCTTTGCGTCCTTTCTTTTCCCTTTGCGCCTTTGCGGTTGAATTGCCCGGGAACCGCGACTACACCGGCTCCCACGTGAACATGTAGCTGGATTTTCACCGCGAAGGCGCAAAGATCAGCAAGAAGATGACGCAAAGCCTGGAATTACGCGCCGGGCCGGATCACCGCCCGCCGACCTAA
>CAMLNE010000003.1 GCA_946481265.1 uncultured Panacagrimonas sp.
GGGGGGCGCCCACGGCTCGCTGAAAGCTTGTCGTCAGTTTCGCATGTCGCGGGCGCGTCGCACTTATCATCGGGGCGCTCGATCGCGTGGCCAGCCGCGCCGTTGCCTGGCGACGACCGCGGCGCCGATCCAGGAGCCCCGGGACGAGCATGCATCTTCGAGTGATCGCCAGACGATCACCAAACAGGGCCACCGCGAAAACCGGGTCGCAAGAACCCACCGCGGTGGAAGGGATGACCGGCGCCCGTCGCCGGCCATGCGACTCGTTCTGGGCGAACGCGAATGAATCTGTGGATCGAGACATCGGGCCTGGCCGCAGCCGAAGCGCTGTTCGGCCTGCCTCCCCTCGAGCGGCTGCGACGCACCGTGGGCCGGCTGCCGGGCAGCCACCGCGTGGTCCTGTCGGGCCAGGCAGCCGCCGACGCGCACTGGCCGGGCGCGGAGCACGACGCGGATGGCACGGCACCGCTGGGTCGGCGGCTGCGCGCGGCGCTGGCGCACAGCCCGAACCCGCTGGTGGCGGTCGACGCCTCCAACGTCATCGACCCCAGGCTGCTGCGCTTCCTCGGCACGCTCGGCCACAGCTGCATCGCCAGTCGCGGTGAGGGCAGCCGTCGCGGCGTCGCCCTGGCGCTGCATCCGTCGACGCTCGAGGCGATCCCGGCGGATGCACGCGACCTGCGCGAGGTGGCCGATGCCCTGGCCGCGAGCGGCCACGCGGCGCCGCTCGACGAACAGCGCTTCCCCGCCTACATGGACAAGCTGCGCCGCAACCTACCCTACTGGATCCACGCGGTGGAGGGACCGCAGGTGCGCGCCCAACTCGAGCGCCACATGTTCTGGGACAACTACAAGGGATCCACCGACCTGCTGACCCGCTGGGTCTATCCGCCGCTGGTCTGGCCGCTGACGCGGATCTGCACGCGCTGGGGCATCCCTCCGAACGTGGTGACGGCGCTGTCGATCGTGCTGGCGTTCGCCGCCGTGCCGCTCTGGGTCCAGGGCCAGTGGTTCGCGGGTTTCGTCTGCGCCTACCTGATGAGCGTGCTCGACAGCGTCGACGGCAAGGTGGCGCGCCTGACGCTGACCGACTCCGCGATCGGCAACACGCTCGACCACGGGCTCGACCAGGTCCATCCCCCGTTCTGGTACTTCGCCTGGGCCTGGGGGCTGGGCGCCCAGGCGGCGGCGGGCGACCCGCTGTTCGCGTGGGCGGTGGCCTTCGTCGCCTTCTACGTCATCGACCGCCTGGTGCTGAAGGTGGTCAAGCGACGCCTGGGCCATGCGCTGCACTCCAGCACGCGCCTCGACGTGCTCGCGCGCAGTGTCATCGCGCGCCGCAACATCACGATGACGATCATGGCGCTGTCGCTGCTCGCCGGCGTCGGCACGGCGGGCTTCATCGCAGCGGCGGCCTGGCAGGGGCTGACCGTCGCCTGGCATGCCTGGCGCGGCATCTGGCTGCTGTTCCTGTCACCGACGCGCACCGCCAAGGAAGCCCTGCAAGGCTCGTCGCGCTGATCCACACCCGCGCCGCCATGCCGTGGCGGCCGAACCTCGAGGCAGAATTCGCAACATGACGCAGCCCACTTCAACCCTGATCATTCCGGTCGAGAATCAGGTGCGTGAGCTGGACGCCAAGCTGCTGCTGGCCTGCGTCGCGGCGGAACGCGGGATGCCGGTGGTGCTGGGCTCGCGCACCTACGTGAACTTCGCGATGCCCTTCCTGCCGCGCGGCCTGTTTCTGGCCAAGAGCATGCGCTCGATCAGCAAGCGCATGCTCGGCATCATCCGCGGGCTCGGCCACCAGGTCGTGGCCTGGGACGAGGAAAGCCTGGTGCGCTACACCTCGCCCGAGTACTACGCCTGGCGCTATTCCCGGGACACGTTCCGGCACATCGACCAGCTGTTCGCCTGGGGTGCCGACGACGCCGCGTTCTTCCGCGGCTACGAGCACTACACCGGGGTGCCGATCCATGTCACCGGCAACCCGCGCATCGACCAGCTGCGGCCCGAGCTGCGCGGTTACTTCGCGCCCGAGGTCAAGGCGCTGCACGCGCGCTACGGCGACTTCATCCTGGTCAACACGAACTTCTCGTTCGTCAACAACTTCGTGCCCTCGCTGAACCTGATCGTGCATGACAGGTCAGGCCAGCCGCAGGTCAGCCGCACCGGCATGGGCATGAGCCTGCCCTTCGCCAGCGGCATGGCGGCGCACCAGCAGGCGATCCACGACCACTTCCGCGAGCTGATGCCGCGGCTGGCCCGCTGGTTTCCGGAGCATCGGATCGTGCTGCGGCCGCATCCGTCCGAGAACCACGACGTGTGGCGCCGCATCCTGGCGGACTGCCCGAAGGTCGATGTCGTGCACGAGGGCAATGTCGTGCCCTGGCTGATGGCAGCGCGCGTGCTGCTGCACAACGGCTGCACCACGGCGGTCGAGGCCAGCGTGCTGGAGACCCCGGCGGTCAGCTACATGCCGGTGCAGTCCGAGGTCTACGACTACCACCTGCCCAACGGCCTGAGCCACCAGGCGCAGACGCCCGAGGCGGTGCGCGAACTGCTGTCCGACATCCTGGCCGGGCGCCGCGGCATGGTCGCGCCCGAGGTACGGCAGCGCCGCTTCGACCGCCACCTGGCGGCAACGCAGGACGCGCTGGCCTGCGATCGCGTGCTCGACGTCTTCGCCGCCAGCGGCTACCTGCAGCGCCAGCCGCCGCGGGCATCCGCGCGCAGCTGGGCGCGGGCCTGGACGGCCTGCAACTACCGCACCCTGAAGAAGCGCATCAACAGCCTTCGTCCGAACCATCGCAACAGCGCGGCCTACCACGCACACCGCTTCCCCGGCATCACGACGAGCGAGCTCAACCAGCGCATCGCGCGCCTCGGGGCGCTGCTCGGACGCTTCGGCGGCGTGCGCGCCGAGGCGCGCTCACCCTTTGTCTTCCAGATCCACGACCCCCAGTCCGCACGGCGCCCGGCGCCGGCGCGGAATGACGACATGGCGTTCGCAACGCCCGCAAAGCCCGAAGGACTTTCACGATGAGCAGCAAACCCTACCCACTGGTGGTGGCCGAGATCGGCTGCAATCACAAGGGCGACATGGGAATCGCCCGCGACCTGATCGAAACCGCGGCGCGTTTCGCCAAGGTGGACTTCGTCAAGTTCCAGAAGCGCTGCAACCGCGAGCTGCTGACGCCCGAGGAGTACGACGCCCCGCATCCGAACCCGGCCAACAGCTACGGCGCCACCTACGGCGAGCACCGCGAGTTTCTCGAGTTCGATGTCGATCAGCATCGCGAGCTGATGCGCTGGTGCAACGAGGCCGGCATCGGCTACTCGACCTCGGTCTGGGACGTGACCTCCGCGCGCGAGATGGCGCAGCTGCGCCCGAAGATGCTGAAGGTGCCCTCGGCCTGCAATCTCCACTGGGAGATGCTCGACGTGCTGGCGCGCGGCTACGACGGCGAGATCCACCTGTCCATGGGCATGACCACGCCCGATGAGCAGGAGCAGATCGTCGCGTACTTCGAGCGCCTCGGCGTGCAGGACCGCGTCGTGCTCTACGCCTGCACCTCGGGCTACCCGGTGCCTTTCGACCAGGTGTGCCTGCTGGAGATCACGCGGCTGCGCGAGCGCTTCGGCAAGCGCGTCAAGCAGATCGGTTTCTCGGGGCACCACCTGGGCATCGCCGCCGACGTCGCCGCGGTGGCGCTTGGGGCCACCTGGGTCGAGCGCCATTTCACGCTCGACCGCACCTGGAAGGGCACCGACCACGCCGCCTCGCTGGAACCGGACGGCCTGCGCAAGCTGGTGCGCGACGTGCGCGCCGTCTCCAGCGCACTGAGCTATAAGCCGACCGACATCACCGAGATCGAGGTGCCGACCCGCGCCAAGCTCAAGCGCCTGCCCGGCGTGCACCTGCGCGCATGACTCGGAGCCTGCGCTGATGCGCTGGGTCGCCCTGCTGCCGTTGCGCGGCGGATCGAAGTCGATCCCGGGCAAGAACCTGCGACTCGTCGCCGGCCGCCCGCTGTATGCCTGGAGCCTGGGCGCAGCCGTCGAATCGGGCTGTTTCGATTCGATCTACGTGGCCTCGGACTGTCCCGACATCCGCGAGGATGCGCGCCGGCGCTTCGCTGGGCCGGTCGAGGTGATCGACCGCGACGCGCAGAACGCCTCCGACACCGCCAGCAGCGAATCGGTGATGCTCGAGGTGCTGGCGCGCATACCCGCCTGCGAGGTGTTCTGCCTGGTCCAGGCCACCTCGCCGCTGACCCGCGCCGAGGATTTCCGTGCCGCGCGCGCGCAGTTCGAGCGCGAGGATCTCGACTCCCTGCTCACCGGCGTCGAGCTGAAGCGATTCTTCTGGACGCACGAGGGCCGGCCACTCAACTACGACCCGGCGCAGCGCCCGCGTCGCCAGGACTTCGCCGGCACGCTGATGGAGAACGGCGCGTTCTACTTCACGCGCAGCGCGCTGCTCAGGGAAACCGGCTCGCGCCTCGGCGGTCGCATCGGCGTGCACCGCATGCATGCGGACAGCACGGCGGAACTCGACGAGCCCGCGGACTGGCCGGTCATCGAGCAGCTGCTGCGCCGGCGCCTGGCGCTGCCGCGCGAGCTGAAGATGCTCGTGGTCGACGTCGACGGCACGCTGACCGACGGCGGCATGTACTACGACGGCAACGGCGAGGCCCTGAAGAAGTTCAACACGCGCGATGCCAAGGGGCTGCTGATGCTGCGCGATGCCGGCGTGCGCAGCTGCGTGCTGACTGCCGAGAACAGCGCCGGGGTCCACGCGCGCATGCGCAAGCTCGGCATCACATCTTACTTCCCCGGCGTGTCCGACAAGCCCGCCTGGCTCGCCGAGCACGGCGCGCGCTGGGGCGTCGGCCTCGCGCAGACCGCGTACATCGGCGACGACCTCAACGATCTCGAGTGCCTGCGCAGCGTCGGCTTCTCCTGTTGCCCCGCCGACGCCGTCGCGGAAGTGCGCAACGCGGTGCACTACGTCTGCAACGGCGCCGGCGGGAAGGGCGCGGTGCGCGAGGTGACCGACTTGATCCGGGCGCACCTGGGCGAAGCGCATCGATGATTCCGCTCAACCGACATGGCCCCGGCATCCTGCTGCGCAAGGTCCGGCGCTGGCTGGAGCCGGACCTCGATGCCCGGCGCGTCACGCAGGTGTTCGAGGAGTTCGACCAGCGTCGCGGTTACGGCGCCTGGCACGCGCACTGCCGGAACGCGCTGCAGCGCCCGCTGCCCGCGCGCGCCGCCGCCGACCCGGTCAGTGCGAACGGGTTCGCGGTGGAACGGGTGATGTCACGCGAGCGCGCCACCGAACTGCTGTCCGCGGCCCGCGCCGACCAGGCACCGGGCCGCCTCAAGCGCGACTCGGCCAAGCTCGAGGGCTACGGGCTGGATGACCCGGCGCTCGTGCAGCGCCTGGCCGGGCAGGCCCTGAGCCCCGAAATCGACGCACACTGCCTGGCGTTCTTCGGCAGCGAGTACTTCATCTACTGGTACACCTTGTCGCGCACCGCGCCGGCGGAGGGTCCGGCCAACGTGTCCTTCATGTGGCACTGCGATCGCGGGCCGCGCGCCCACCTCAAGCTGCTGGTCTACCTCAACGATCACGACGAACACGGTGGCGGCACGTCCTACCTCGACCTGCCGGCCAGCGAGGCGGTGGCCCGCAGCGGATACGTCTTCGCACGCGGCAAGCGCCGCACCGGCTCGCTGCAGGAGCTCTCGACGCTGGCCGGACGGCCGCTGTCGGCCTACGAGCATCGCCCTCGCGCGGGCGACGCCGTGCTGTTCCAGCCTTCGCGGGTGCTGCACAGCGGCATCACGCCGACGCTCGGCCCGCGCTACGTGTTCACCCTGTGCCTGCTGCCGAGCCCGGTCCCCTGGCAGCAGGCGCTGGCGCGATCGGCCCAGGTCGACCTTCGCCACGACCCCCTGTGGCACGGCGACGCCGGGGACCTCGCGCAACGATTCTGAAGCCGCCGCCCAGCAGAAAGCGTACCCGCAAGACCCGGCCCCCGATCGCGGATCGTTCGTCATTGATCCGGTTCAGGGCCCAATCAACAATCCCTGCCATGCTCGCCCCGACCGACCTCCCTTCCGAATCCGTGGTGGTGTACACCTGCATCACCGGCGGATACGACATCCCGCTGGAATCGCCATGGGCGGATCGATGCCCGCACATCTGCTTCACCGACCAGCCGAAGTTCCGCACCACCACCTGGACCCTGGTGCCGGTCGGGCTGGACGAGCTGGACCACGCGCGTCGTTCGCGCCATCCGAAGCTGTTGCCGCATCGCTACCTGCCGGACCACGACATCAGCATCTGGATCGACGGCAGTGCGCGGCTGCTGGAGGATCCGCTGGTGCTGGCACGGCGGGCGCTGGCCGACAGCGACTTCGCGATCGCGCGCCATCCGAAACGCAGCTGTGCGTTCGTGGAAGCCGAGGTGTGCAAGACACGGCGGCGCGATCGCCCGCAGGCCCTGGATGCCCAGATGGAGCGCTACGCACAGGAAGGCTTTCCGCGCGACGGTGGCCTGTGGGAGGGCACCGTCATCTTTCGCCGCCATCGCAAGCCCGAGGTCTCGAACCTGATGGAAGCGTGGTGGCGCGAGGTGCTGACGCGCAGCGCGCGCGACCAGCTGGCACTGCCCTACGTGCTGTGGCGCCAGCCGATCCCGGTGACCACCCTGCCGCCGCGCAACGGACCCGGGGCGTTCTACCGGCTGCGGCGCCACCATGCGCGGCGCGGGCTGGTCGATCGCATCCGGATCCAGCTGGTCGAAGGACTGCGGCGGCTGCGCCGCAGGCTCGAGCTGGCCGGCGCCGCGCTGTCCGGCGGGCGACGCAGCCAGAGCCCGACCAGCAGTCCATCGCCTCCCCCTCCCATCTGAGCGAGGACTGGGGCCTCTTCGCTCGCCCGCGCCTGAACCGGAGCGACCATGATCCACCCCACGGCCCAGATCCTCAGCAACCGCATCGGAGCAGGCGTGCAGATCGGCGCCTATGCCTGTGTCGGACGCAACACCTCCATCGGGCGCGGCGTCACGCTCCATCCGCACGCCGTGATCGGCGACAACGTCGAGCTCGGTGACGATACCGAGGTCTTCCCCGGCGCGGTCGTCGGCAAGGAGCCCAAGGGCGCCGGCGGCACGTCCTGCGTGCCGGTGTTCGATCGCTGCCTGGTGATCGGCAGCGGCACCTCCATCGGCCCGCATGCGGTGCTCTACTATGGCGCCCGCATCGGCAGCCACACGCTGATCGGCGACGGCGCCTCGATCCGCGAGCGCTGCACGATCGGCAACCGCTGCATCATCAGCCGCTACGTGACCCTCAACTACAACGTCCACGTCGGCGATCGATCCAAGATCATGGACATGTCCCACATCACCGGAAACACCCGCATCGCCGCCGACGTCTTCGTCAGCACCCACGTGGCGACGGTCAACGACAACACCCTGGGCACACCGGCCTCGCTGATGGACGACCTGGCGGGACCGGTGCTGGAGGAGTTCTCGAAGATCGGCGCCAACGCGGTGCTGCTGCCCGGCATCGTGGTCGGGCACCACGCGATCGTGGGATCCGGCGCCGTGGTGACCCGCGACGTGGCGCCCTGCTCGGTGGTCATGGGCATCCCCGCACGCGTGATCCGCCGACTGCCCCAGGAGCCCGCGATCCGCGCGGTGCGGATGCGCTGATGCAGGCGGGCTCGGTCGACCAGTGCTCGATCATCGAGCTGCCCCGCATCAACGACCCGCGGGGCAACCTGACCTTCATCGAAGGCGGACGCCATGTCCCCTTCCCGATCGAGCGCGTGTACTACCTCTACGACGTTCCCGGCGGCGCCGAGCGTGGCGGCCATGCGCACCGCGGCCTGTCGCAGCTGATCGTCGCGATGTCCGGCAGCTTCGACGTCGTGCTCAAGGACGGCCGGCGCAGCGCGCGCCATCACCTGAACCGCTCCTACCGCGGTCTGTTCATCGCGCCCATGATCTGGCGTGAGCTCGACAACTTCTCGTCCGGCTCGGTCTGCATGGTGCTGGCGTCGAACCGCTACGACGAGGCCGACTACTTCCGCGACTACGCCGACTACCTGCGGGCGCAGGGCATCGGTGGCTAGCCAGGACCCGTCCCCGCACCCGGTGCCGGACGCGAAGCGGATCGGCTGGTGGGCCAAGACCACCGACCTGCACGTCGCCAGCGTGCGCATTCGCGGCGAGCTGGTGATGCGGGCGCTGCGCGATGGAGGGGTCGCGGCGGACTGGTTCGATCCGCAGCGTGCGGACCGCTACGACTGCCTGGTCCTGAGCAAGCGCTACGACGATCGCACCCTCGATGTGGCCCGGCGCTTCAAGGCCGGTGGCGGTCGCGTCGTCGTGGACCTGTGCGACAACCACTTCGTCGCCGCGTCGCAGGCCGAGCACCACCTGCGCCAGACGAACACCCTGCGTGCGCTGATCGCCATCGCCGACGCCATCACCGTGCCTTCGCCGGCGCTGGCGCAGATCGCCGTCGCCGAATGCCCCGAAGCGGTGCCGCCCACGATCATCGAGGACCTCGCCGACGATCTGCGTGTGGTGCCGCTGCCCTGGCACCGGCGGCCCGGGGTCGCCTGGAAACGCTGGCGGGAACGGCAGCGGCTCGAGCGCCTGCCGGCCGCGACGCTGCGCCTGGCCTGGTTCGGCAACGCGCGCGGCCGTCGCGACCAGTCCGGCCTGGTCGACCTGGCCTCGGCCGGCGCCGAGCTCGAGACGCTGTCACGCGAGCTGCCCCTGCACCTGACCGTGATCAGCAACAGCCGCGCGGCCTACCGGGACCTGATCCGTCCTTTCGCGTTCTCGCAGCGCTATGTCGAGTGGGACCCCTGGACCTTCGATGCCCTGCTGTCGGCGCACCACGTCGCCCTGCTGCCGATCACGCCCAACGAATTCACTGCCTGCAAGAGCAGCAACCGGCCGGTCAGCGCCTTCCTGGCCGGCCTCGCGGTGGCGGCGGGGCCGGTGCCGAGCTACGCGGCGATGGCCGATGCCATCGGCTCCACCGACCGCTTGAGCGCGGGGCTTAGGGCCTGGGCGAACGATCCGGGGCAACGCCGCGCCGATGCGGCGCGCGGCCGCGAGCTGGCGCTGCAATCCAGCGATCCGGGGCGACTCGCGCGGCAGTGGGAAGAGGCCTGCCACGGTCACCCGCCGCAGGGGTAGTGGCGGCGCGCCAACCCGGCGGAATGCGCCCCGTGGCGTGGGTGAGGACGGCAGTTGGTGCGGGTTCGCCGGTTTGCTAACGTGCCGGCCCCCGGACCGCGGTCCCCGATGCAACGGCTCTTGATCCCCTGCCTGTGAACGACGCTCACGCCGACCCGGGCCTCCGCGTCGCCTTCTACTGCAACCTGATGGGCTGGCCCAAGCGCTCCAGCGGCGGCGTGCGGCAATGGGCGCTGACCATGGCCAATGCACTCGTCGCGAGGGGGATCGCCGTCGACATGCTGTGCGAGGCGCCGGCATCGCGCTTCCTCGACGAGCCGCTGCTCGACGGCCGCGTCGGGCGCGTGATCCTCGGCCGCGGGCTGCTTGCCCGGCTCCGGCTGGATCGATACGTTCGCGCGCATCCCGGCGTGCGGGTGGTCTCTGCGCTCAACCATTACAACATCGGTGCCGCCAGGCTGAAGCGACGCTTCGGCGCGCGGGTGCACGTGATGCTGACCCAGCGCGAGAACCTGAGCGCCGATGCCTCCTGGCTGTCGCGCGGCAAGTACGGCCGTGCCGCGCGTGCCGCGCGCGAGCTGTTCAGTGGCGTCGATGCCGTGGTCTCGGTCAGCCAGGGCCTGACCGACGACCTGCGCGACAATTTCCAGGTCGACCCGACGCGCCTGCACACGATCTACAACCCGGCCTACCGCGAAAGCTTCGTCGCCGGCGCCAACGCGCCGGTCGATCATCCCTGGCTGCTGGACAAGGACCTCCCGCTGATCATCGCGGCCGGGCGGCTGCATCACGTGAAGGGATTCGATGACCTGCTCACCGCCTTCGCCCACCTGCGCGTGCAGCAGCCCGCGCGCCTGATCATCCTGGGCGAGGGCAAGGCCCGACCCGAACTGGAAAAGCAGATCCAGGACCTCGGCCTGGGTGATGCGGCGCAGCTGGCGGGCCGCGTGGCCTCCACCGCGCCGTGGATGGCGCGGGCGGACCTGTTCGTGCTCTCGTCGCGTCGCGAAGGACTGCCGGCGGTGCTGATCGAGGCACTCGCGATCGGCATGAACGTGGTCGCGACGCGCTGCCCGAGCGGACCCGAGGAGATCCTCGAGGACGGCCGCTGGGGGCACCTGGTGCCGGTCGGGGATCCCGCGGCACTCGCCACGGCGATGGCCGATGCCCTGCAGCATCCGCCTGCCGATCGTGCCGCGCTCAAGGCGCGTGCCGCGAGCTTCTCGCTGGACCATGCCTTGGCGCAGTACCTCGAACTGTGGCGGCGAGCTCCCCTGCCCTAGGGCCGCGGCGCCTGGTCTACGTCTCGTCGTCGGTGCTGCCGTCGACAGAGGCCAACGCCGTGCACGTCGCGCTGATGTGCCAGGCGTTCGCCGGACTCGGTTGCGAGGTGAGCCTGCGCGCCGCGCGCGGCGGCCCCGGCGAGGTGGCCGCGCACTACGGCTTGCGACAGCGCTTCGACATCCGCTTCGAAGGCGCGCTGTCGCACAAGGCCTGGCTGCTCGGGCGTCGCGCCCGCGCCGCACTCGGTGCCCGCGACGGTGACGGGCCGTTCTACTTCGGCCGGCGCCTGATCTCGCTGTCGAAGCTGGCGCACTGGGGCTACCCGACCGGCCTGGAGCTGCACCATCCGCCGCGCACGCCGCGCCAGGTCGAAGCGCTTGCCACCTTCGTGGCGGCGAGCGGCTTTCGTGGCCTGGTGGTGATCTCGGAGCAGCTGCGCACCGAGATCCTGCGCCGGCTGCCGACGCTCAACCCCCGCGACATCCTGGTCGCGCACGACGGCGTCGACGCGCGTCGCATTCAGCCACCGCTCCTGCGCCGGGAGCCGCGCCCCTGTCGTGCGGTCTATTGCGGCAGCCTGCACCGGGGCAAGGGCATGGAAACGCTGCTGCCGGCCGCGGCACGGCTGCCACAGGTGCACTTCGACGTGATCGGCGGTGACGAGCGCCAGATCGAGGCGCTGCGACAGGACAGTCCGTCCAACCTGCGCTTCCTCGGCTGGATGCCGCACGATCGCACGCAGCAGCTGCTGCGCGACTACGACATCGCACTGGCGCCCTACGGTGCCTCGGTGCGCGGCGCACGCACACCGGTGCACGAGAGCCTGGCCGCGTGGATGTCGCCGCTGAAGCTGTTCGAGTACATGGCGGCGGGCCTGCCGATCGTCACCTCCGATCTGCCGGTGCTGCGCGAACTGCTGCGCCACGACGACACCGCCCTGCTGGTGACACCGGACGGGGTGCCGGAATACGCCGACGCGATCGGGCGGCTGGCCGCCGACGCGGACCTGCGCGAGCGGCTCGCGCGGCGCGCGCAGGAGGACCTGCGCCACCACACCTGGGAGAACCGCGCGGCGCGGATCCTGGCGTTCCTGGGCCGCGATCAGTCCGGCAGCCAGCCGGCAGCGCGGTAGCCGGACACCGCGTCGGCGAAGCCCGACTCCAGATCGAACACCGGCGTCCAGCCCTCCACCTGCGCCAGTTCCTGTGCCGAGACCGACCAGTCGGGATGGCGCAGCTCGCGCAGCTTCTGCGAACTGAGCATGTTGGCCGAGCCGAGCCACTTGCCCACGTCGCCGGCCAGCGCCACCGCGCGCAGCAGTGCCAGCGGCGCCCGCACGAAACGCGGCGCGGGATTGCCCACCGCGCGCGCCGCCGCGCCGAGCACTTCCTCCCAGCGATAGCCGGCCGGGTGTGCATCGGCTGCGGTGAGCACGGCGTCGCGCGGTGCCGCGCCGGCGAGCATCACGATCAGCCGGCACAGGTCCGCCACATGGATCATCGCCGCGCGGGCCTGCGCCGGGCCCAGCAACGGCACCAGGCGCTGCCGCGCAAGCTGGAAGAACACCAAGGTCTCGCGGTCGCCCGGGCCGTAGACGGCCGGTGGTCGCAGCACCGTGATCGGCGCACCGAATGCATCGCGTGCGGCGTCCTCGCCCGCGCGTTTGCTGGCGGCGTAGTCGGAGAGTCCCGGTTCACGCGCGGCGAGGCTGGAGACGTGCAGGAAATGCGTGCGCGGCGCATGCGCGTAGGCGATCGATGCCAGGGCCCTGGCGCCGTCGCGGTTGACCTGCATGAAGGCCTCGCGCGAGACCGCCTTGATCAGTCCCGCCAGGTGCACGACCGCCGAGGCGCCGTCGACCAGCCGCTCGAGCGCGGCCCGATCGTGGAGCGAGCCGGCGACGATCTCCGGCCGCAGATCGCGCCACTCGTCGATCACCGGGTCGCGTCGCAGCAGGAGCCGGACGCGCCAGCCCGCGCGTGCGAACGCCGCCACCAGGTGCCGGCCGATGAAACCGGTGGCGCCGGTGATGGCGACGAGGCGGGCCGTGGGGCCGGAGGGAACAGCAGGGACATCGATCATGGGAAGCGCCGGCGGATGTACGCGCGAGCGGGTACGGGGAGGCGGCGGAGTATGCATGAGGGTCCGGAAAATCGAAGTGCTCGGTGCATCGCGGGACACCGGGCGATGCAGCGACCCTGGGCTATCATCCCGCGCCAGACACGAGACCACCCCAGCAGTGAACTTCGAAACCGATTCCAACGGGAATGAAATCCATCCCACGGTCGTGATCGACGGCGACGTACGCCTGGGCCAGCGCAACCGGATCCTGCCCTACTCGGTCCTGATCGGCCCGCTCGAACTGGGCGACGACAACCTGATCGGTCCGCACGTGGTGCTCGGCGGCGAGCCGCAGAATACGCGCGATCCGCGGGGACGCAGCAGCGGACGGGTGGTCATCGGCAGCGACAATGTCATCCGCGAGTTCTCGGCCATCCACAAGCCGGTGCGCGCGGAGGCGACCCGCGTCGGCAGCCGCTGCTATCTGATGCAGTGCATCCACATTCCGCACGATGCGCTGGTGCAGGACGACGTGACCGTGACGTCGATGGCCGCGCCTGCCGGCCACGTCGTCATTCTCCGCGGGGCCAATCTTGCGGCCGACTGCACGGCCCACCAGCACTCGGTGATCGGCCACTACAGCATGGTCTCGATGGGCACCGCCCTGCAGAAGAATCTTCCCCCGTTCGCCCGCCATATCCCGCGCACGCCGCTGTCGGTCAACGAGTACGCGATCGAGAAGTTCGGCTTCAGCACGTTCGCCGACGAGATCCGCGAATACGTGCTGCGCCGCGCGCGGCCGTCGTCGCCGGAGATCCTGTCCATCGTGGAAGAGTTCGAGGCTTTCCACCTGGCTTCCGGACGCGGCTGCCTTTGAACGGCGTTCGATGACGATGGCGGTGCCGTTCCTGGACCTGCGTGCCGCCTACGAAGAGTTGCGCGCCGAGATCGACGCGGCCGTCGCCCGCGTGCTGGCCAGCGGCCGCTACATCCTGGGCGCGGAGACCGAGGCCTTCGAGGCCGAGTTCGCCGAATACGTCGGCGCCGGTCACGCGGTCGGCGTCGCCAGCGGCCTGGACGCCCTCCAGCTCGGGCTCAGGGCCCTGGGCGTGTCGGCCGGCGACGAGGTGATCGTGCCCTCGCATACCTTCATCGCGACCTGGCTGGCGGTCAGCCACTGCGGTGCGCGGCCGGTGCCGGTGGAGATCGATCCGCTGTGCGCCACCCTGGATCCGGCGCGAATCGAAGCCGCGATCGGACCGCACACGCGGGTGATCCTGCCGGTCCACCTGTATGGACAACCGGCCGCGCTCGACGCGATCGGCGAGATCGCGCGGCGCCGCGGGCTGCCCGTGCTCGAGGACGCGGCGCAGGCGCACGGCGCCCGCCATCGTGGCCGGCGCATCGGCAGCCACGGTCACACCGCGGCCTGGAGCTTCTATCCCGGAAAGAACCTCGGCGCGTTCGGCGATGGCGGCGCGATCACCACCGACGACGGCGATCTGGCCGAACGTCTGCGCCTGCTGCGCAACTACGGCTCGCGCGAGAAATACGTGCACGAGTCGATCGGCTTCAACAGCCGGCTCGACCCGCTTCAGGCCGCCGTCCTGCGCGTGAAGCTGCGTCATCTCGACGCCTGGAACGCGCGCCGCCAGGCGCTGGCGCAGATCTATTCCAGCGGCCTGGTCGACACGCCGCTGGGTTTGCCGCCGCGGATCGACGGCACCGACCCGGCCTGGCACCTGTACGTGGTGCGCACGCCGCGGCGCGATGCCGTCGCCGCCGCATTGCGGCAGCGCGGCGTGGAGACGCTGATCCACTATCCGCTGCCCCCGCACCGCCAGGCGGCCTACGCGTCGCTGGCGCTGCCCGCCCAGCCGGTTGCCGAGCGCCTGGCCGCGGAGGTGCTGAGCCTGCCCATCGGGCCGCAGCTGTCGCCCGACCAGGCGCACTACGTGGTGGCCCGTCTTCGCGAGGTCTTGTCCGCGGATCCTGCGGCCTGATCGCGCAGATGACGCAGGATCGACCGCTCGCCGCATCCGCCGGCGCAACCGATGAGCCGGCGCCGCTGGTGAGCGTGCTGGTCGCGAGCTTCAACCACGCGCGCTACCTCGAGGACTGCCTGGACAGCCTGCTGCACGACGGCTATCCCAACCTGGAGCTGGTGCTCATCGACGACGGCTCCTCCGACGGCTGCTTCGAGATCGCCACGCGCTGGGTGCAGGCCCAGGGTCAGCGGCTGCGCGGCGGCGCACGGCTCGCGCAACAGGCAAACCGCGGCGTGGTGCCCACGCTCAATGCGCTGATCGCGCAGGCGCGGGGCGAGTACTTCGCCTTGCTGGCCAGCGACGACCAGCTGCTGGCGGGCGGCATCCGCGCACGCGTGCGTCACCTGCAGGCGCACCCGGCGCAGCTGGCGGTCTTCGGCGATGCGCAGCTGATCGACCTGGAGGGCGGCCACGCAGCCGACTCGGCCTTCGACGCCGGGGGCAGCTGCCGCGCCGCCCTGCGCCACGACCGCACGCGCGGCATCGAGCTGATCTGCCACTGGATCATGCCCGGGCCGGTGTTCCTGGCGCGCCGCGACGTGACCACCCGGATCGGGCCCTACGACGAGCGCTACGCGTACGAGGATCGCGACTACTACCTGCGCCTGCTTGCCGCCGGGGCACTCGGCTTCGTCGACCTCGCCGTGGCGCGCTATCGCGTGCCGCCGGTCAAGAAGAAGGATCGCTACGACGCGCTGGCGCCGGACCGGGAACGGATCGAACGGGCGCAGCTGCCGCATTTCCACGGCCTGGAGCGCATCGCCCTGCTGGGGATGGTGCAGCGCCATCGCCGGCCCCGGCCCCGCTGGTTCCGGGTGGTACGCCGCGGCATCGCCCTGTTGCGTCGTTTCAATTGCGGGCGCGCTGCGCGGCTGCTGCGCAGCGGCGCCGCCTGAACGGACGCCTGGCCAGCGCCGCCGCGATCAGCCGCGGGTTTCCGACCCGGGCCGAAGCAGTCGCCAGCGACGGTGCGGCCAGCTCCACAGCTGTGGCTGCTGGCGGATCATCCGTTCGATGACCTCGCCCAGGCAGGTCGTCGCCCCCGCCACGTCGGTCGTCGGCAAGGCGACCGGCGGCTCGATGACGAAGTGCCAGCGCGGCTCGGCGGCCAGCGTGGAGAACGGCAGCACCGGCGCCCGGGCGTGTCGCGCGAGCTGCGCAGGCCCCACCGGCAATGCCATGCGCTTGCCCAGGAACGGCATCTCGATGCCGTCCGCGGCTTTCTTCACGCCCTGGTCCGCCATCAGGAACACGATGCCGCCGCGGCGCAGTGCGCCGAGCATCCGTGCGTAGGCCTTGATGCCCTCGTTGGCGAGGATGCCGTCGATCCCGTACAGCGCGAAGCCGCGCTCGAAGAAGCCGGCCGACATCATGCGCGACTGCTTGTAGACCACGCTGACCGGCCAGCCTTCCGCCGCCAGCCGCACCGGGATCAGCGCGCCGTTGCCCATGTGTGCGCCGAGCAGGATCGCGCCGTGGCCGGCGGCGAGCGCGGCGCGCAGATGCTCGAGACCATCCAGCTGGCAGTGCGCCGACAGCACTGCCGGATCCTGTCGACGGTCGAACATCGACATGATCTCGAACACGGCGCCGGTATTGATGCGCCAGGCTTCGCGCAACTGGCGATCGGTGGACGGATCGTCGGCGGTACGCCCCAGCGCCGCGGCCATGTCCCGCGCGTAACGGCGGCGCTTGCGCCAGGCCAGCCGCAGGTGCAGTTCGCCGAACCCGCGCCCGAGCGATCCGGCTGCGCCGAATCCGGTCCAGCGCACCAACGTGCGCATGACCAGGAACAGGGCCCGCTTGCGTGCGCGGCGCACGCGCAGGGAGAAGCTAGCCGCCATGTCCGACCGGCCCGCGCAGCGGGAGCATCAGGCCGCGGCCACGATGCGGCGACGCGGGGAAGACCGGGCCGATGGCATGTCGGACCCCGTGTCGGACCGCGTGCCGCGCACATGCCCCGCCACGGCAGGCGGACTGGCGGCCGCGGCAGGAGGGCGTCGCGAAGTGCGGGCTAACCACTGGAGGCGACGCCGGTCGGCGACGAGCCCGTCGCGTCGACGATGTGGCCGCCCGAGAGGCGATAGACGCGATCCGCCACGCCGATCAGGCGTTCCTGGTGGGCGACCGCCAGGATCGTCAGCTTGCCCTTCAGGTGTCGCACCGTCTCGACCACGGCGGACTGCGCCTCGTGGTCGAGGTTGCTGGTCGCCTCGTCCAGGATCAGCAGCCGCGGATGGTGGATCAGGGCCCGGGCGATCGCCAGGCGCTGGCGCTGGCCGCCCGACAGCCGCGAGCCGCCTTCGCCGACCGGCGTATGCCAGCCCTCCGGCATGGCCATGACGAAATCGAGCGCGTCGGCGGCGCGCAGGGCCTCGCGGATGTCCTCGTCGCTCATCGGCTCGCCGAGGGTGAGGTTGTAGGCCACCGACTCGTTGACCATGACCGATTCCTGCGGCACGTAGCCGATCTGCCGGCGCCAGCTGCGCAGGTTGATCTCGTCCAGCGGCACGCCGTCGATCAGGATGCGGCCGCTGTCCGGCTGCAGCAGCCCCACCAGCAGGTCGAGCATGGTGGTCTTGCCGGTGCCCGAGGGGCCGATGAACACGGTCAGCTGGTGCGCCGGAATCTCCAGCGACTGGCGATCCAGGATGGCGCGCTCCGCGGCATGGCTGAAGCTGACATTCTCGAAGTGGATGCCCTGCGACAGGTTCACCTGGCGCTCGCCGCCGGGCGCCTCCTGCTGCTCGCGCGCCTCGTCGATGGCGCGGACCACCGACCAGTACGCGCTCTCGCGCATGGACACCTGCTGGTAGGCGCGCTGCGACTTGGACAGGTAGCTCACCACGCGCGCGAGCAGGAACAGCATCACCAGCACCGAGGCGATCGGCATCTGCATCACCGACAGGCTGAAGAAGAAGCCGACGCCGACGAGGATCGCCAGCATCGGCTCCTGCAGCGCGGTCAGCGCCTCCTTGCTGATCACCTGCAGGCGCAGCGCGCGCTTGAGCTTCTTGGTCTGGTCGGACAGCAGCGCATCGACGTGGTCCTCGCGCGCCATCGCCTTCAGCGGCTTGGCCGCCGAGAGCTGTCCGCTGATGACCGAGACCAGCGAGCGCAGCAGGAGGGTCTGCTGCTGGCCCGCCTGCCGCGATCGCCGGATCAGGCGCCGCATCAGCAGCAACAGCAGCAGACCGGCCGCCATCGCCGCGCTGCCGGCGTAGATCGAGATCGACATCGCGATGACCAGGTAGATCACCGAGTTCAGGACCATCGCCGCCATCTCGGAGGCGCTCTGGAACGCCTCGGCCGCGCGCGAGGCCTCACCCGCCACCGAGTGCGCCAGGCGCCCCAGCGACTGCTGCAGGTAGTGCCGCCAGCTCGCGCGCATCACCGCGCGGATCAGCGCCAGGCGCAGGTCGGTGGCGATATGCGCGACGGTGTAGCCGACCTGCCGATTGGCCAGCAGGGTCAGCGCCGCCTTCATGCAGATCAGCAGGGTCGCCAGCACCAGCATGTTCGGGGCGGTGGCTTCCAGTCCGAGCATGTCGGCGACGCGCAGCGCCACGCGCTCGGGCAGCGAGGGACTTTCGTTGCTCACGCCGTCGGCCAGGGTGAGCATCGACAGCAGCAGCGACAGGCCCAGGCCATCGAGCAGGCCGGCGACGAATACCGCGAGCATCGCGGCGGCGCTGCGCCCCGGATAGGCGCGCACCAGCGCCAGGATCATCGGGAAGGCGCCGCGGCTGTCGGCCGCCGGCACCGGCAATTCGGTCGGGGCGGACTTCACGGCTGCAGGAACTCGATCAGGGGGCCACGGCGGATGGTCATCGGGCGGGACGGATCGGCCTCGAATTCCTCACCGTCGAGCGCGTAATGCCGCAATCCGCGCATCTCGACGCCGTCGCAGCGGCCGCTCAGGTAACCGCGCTGCGCGTCCATGAACTTCAGGAAGCGGCCCATCGCCACCAGCGCGATGCAGGACCAGAACGCGGTGGCGCGGGCGGTGACCGCCGTCAGCCGCAGGGCGCCCTGCCCGCGCCGGGCGTAGGGGTCGTACAGGCTGTCGCGATGCTCCAGCGTGGTCACGAGAACCACGCGCATCGGCCCGGCGAGGCGTCCGCACGGGCCGGCGTCGATACGCATTTCCGGGCTCTCCAGCGGCGCGCGGCCGACCAGGCCGAGCAATGCCAGCTTCAGCAGGTGGATCGGCGTCGCGATCGCGCTCTTGCGCAGCCACCCGCGGCCGCCCCGCTGGTAGTCATGGCATTCGCGGATCGCCTCGTCGATCAGGCCCGCCGCCATGAAGAAGCCATGCCGCGCCGGCGCGGGCGCCTGATCCAGCTCGAGCAGGTGCCGACCCTGGACTTCGAAGGCATCGCGCTGGCGATGCCGCGCGAGTGCGGACTCCAGCTTCTCGAGGAGTTCCCCGTTGCCGCCAAACTCGGCCGCCGTCAGGTTGGTGCGACCGCCGCCGAGCAGCAGCAGCTGCGGCATCGGCGCGCCCTGCGGGCGGCGCGCGAGATGTTCGGCAATGGCGTGAACGGTACCGTCACCGGCCAGGACCACGATGCGTCGGACGCCGTGCGCGAGACGCTCATCGAGCGCTTCGCATAGCCGGAAGCCGGCATCGACCTCGAGCACATCCGCGCCATGGGACTGGGCCAGCGCCACTGCGCGCGCCGCCAGATTGCCGCGCGACGCGCGAAAGCTGCGGGGATTCACGATGACGCAGGGGGGAAGCTCGGCTTCCAGGGGTGCGGCCAGCGGCGCGTTCAATTGAACTGCGGTCGACGCAGCCACCTGCGCATCGCGGACTGCTCCCGGGGCGTGCGACCCGCGGCGCGCCACAGATCGGCGGTGGCCGCAAAGAAGCTGCTGCGGCCCGTCGCGTGGTACGGCGCATCGGGCGCCAGTTGCGTGCTCAGTCGCCGGTGTGCCTCGCCGAGGTTGTGATACGGCAGGGACGGGAACAGGTGGTGCAGCGCGTGGTAGCGCAGGCCGACCGGGAACAGCAGAACCGTCAGCCAGGTCTGGCCGGTGATGTTGATCGAGTCGCTGAACTGGTCCAGGTGGCTCATCCGATCGCCACGGTTGCCGTAGCGGTGGGCGGCGAGATTGCGCACCCAGTTCAGATTCAGCGTCCAGGCGAACAGCAGGTAGGCCATGAACAGGTGGGTGCCGGTGATCACGCCGGCGATCACCAGTCCCGCGATCGTCGCCAGGTAGGCGAAGCACAGCACCTCGACGATCAGCAGGTGCTTTTCATCGCGCTTGGGGAAGCGCTTGCGGTAATACGGGTTGGAGACGGCGGCGGAGGTTGCGGTCAGCACCCACTCGCGCAGGCCGCGGTGGCACCAGGACAGCGGCGCCAGGATGCCGAAGCGCGCAACGACGAACAGCGGCAGCAGCGGCGCCTGCGCGAGGTACTTCAGGATCTCGGTCACCGGCGAGGACGCCAGCGGAAGGTATTCGCCGTCGTCCGGCGTGCCGAAGTACTTCGCGCTGTGATGGTCGACGTGGTTGCGGTACATGATCCACGGCGCCAGCAGCGGGATCCCCATCAGCAGGTTCCAGACGCGGCCGAAGCCCTTCATCTGGTTGGGCGGCATGTGCACCAGCTCATGGATGAAGGTGCCGGCGCGGAAGAACAGGATGCTGGCGCCGAGAAAGGCGGCGATCTGTGCCAGGCTCCAGGCCGGCGCGACGAAGTACAGCGCGGTCAGCGCCCAGGCGACACCGATGCTGAGCAGGAAATCGGTCCAGTAGATCCACGGCGAGCGCTGGTAGAGATCGCCGACGATTTCGCGCGCCTGGCGATACCAGTCGGCATCGCGTGCGCGAGGCTCTTCCTCAGCCGCAGGTCCGGCCTGCGCGTCGGGCACGATCGGGACAGGCACGGTCGGAATGGAAAGGGAGGACATGAGGGCAGGAAGGATACTTGAGGCCCTGAAGGGCGGACAAGAATCGACCAGGGAACCGACCCGCTGGAAGTCCGGCCTCGCGTGCCGTGCCGGCATGGTCGTGCCGATCGGGATCGATCGTCGTTGCAAGGCAGGCGCGAGGCACCGCGACAGCCGCATGTAAGAAAAGGCATTGCGTCACGGGGCGGTACCGCGCCCATATCGCCTGCGTCTATACTTCGCGCTACTGGGTTACCTAATGTCCTCAGGGAGCTGGCGCTTTGGAACACAAGGATCACGACAAGGTCTTCTTCAGCACGTTTAGTGCGGTACTGGCGGCCCTGGGCGCCATCGTCTTCATCTGCATCACCGCGGCACGTGCACTTGCCCCCGATCATGAGCGGGGCCCGGAGGCCCTGGCCCAGCTCGAGGAACGCATCCGCCCGGTCGGCACTGTCGTGACCGACCCTGCCGCGCTGGTGAAGGTTTCCACCAAGGCCGCCGCACGTGCGCCCTATTCCGGTGAAGAAGTCCTCGCCAAGGTATGCAACGCCTGCCACATGACCGGCGTCCTGGAAGCCCCGAAGGAGGGCGACAAGGCCGCCTGGTCGGCGCGTGCCGCGGCGGCGGGCGGACTGGACGGCCTCGTGGCCTCCGCGATCAAGGGGAAGAATGCGATGCCGCCACGTGGTGGCGGCGCGGATCTGTCCGACGACGAGGTCAAAGCCGCCGTCGAACTCATGTTGAAGCAGAGCGGCATCTAAGCCGACAGGGAGTCAGGCCGCCGGTAGCTGCGGCGTCAAGACAAAGATAAAGATATTGATTCGCCCGTCTCGTGGGGATTCGGGCTTTTTGGGAACCCTTCACGAGACAACCGGTTTGGCCCGGCCCGGGGGCGGCGCGCGTACGCGCGCGCGGTGTATGGAAACGGCCATGAAGCGTCGCTCGCATCCTGCGGCGGCGAGGGATAGAAACTACCTCAGGAGGCACTCATGCGATTCACAAAAGCACTGATGAGTTCGGCGGTTGTAGCAGCAGCATTTTCGGGGACGACGGCGTACGCGGCGGGCCCCACGCTGAGCGAAGTCATGGGCAATTCGGGCATCACCGTCTTCGGTGCGGCCGACATGTCGTACGACTGGTCGAAGAACGACGCCGTCCTCGGCCGCGCGTTCGACACCGAGAACGATGCGTTCGTGTTCCACCAGGCCAACCTGTCGGCGACCAAGGCGTTCGAAGGCGGCTTCGGCCTGGGCCTGAATGCCATCCTCGGCAAGGACGCCAACGTCGTCAGCGGTGACCTGCTCGACGGTGACGACTTCGACCTCACCCAGGCCTACATCACCAAGAGCTTCGGCAACCTGACCGTTCAGGCCGGCCGCTACGTGACGCTGGCGGGCATGGAAGTGATCAACCCTGCCGGCAACATCAACGCCAGCCGCTCGCTGCTGTTCACGCTGCAGCCCCTGGTGCACGAGGGCGTGCGCGCGACCTACAAGGTCAACGACATGCTCGCCGTCACCCTGGGCCTGAACAACGCCCAGTTCGCGACGTCCTGCGGACCCTCCGCCTTCGCGCTCGGTTTCGACGGTTGCACCCAGGCCGGCGCCGGCGGTGAAGGCGGCTTCGGCGGTCAGCGCGACAACAACACCGACACGACGGTGGAAGCGCAGATCGCGCTGACGCCGAGCAAGCAACTGTCGATCTTCCTGACCGGCTACACCGGCAACGAGGATCCGTCGGGCGGTGGCGAAGGCTTCTTCGACGACGCCGACATCCGCATGGACACGCTCGACCTCGTGGTCAACTTCAACCTGACCGAAGCCCTGTACATGGGCCTCAACGCCAACTACTTCAACACCGAAGTCGATGGCGGCGGAGAAGGCGGTCACTCGGAGACCAAGGGCGTCGCGGGCTATGTCGGCTTCAACTTCATGCCGAAGTGGCGTGTTGCGGCCCGCAGTGAGTACGTCGCGTTCGACGACGGCAGCCAGGGTGACTTCATCGTCCGCGAGAACACGCTGACGCTGGCGCACGCCGTGTCGTCCAACTTCGAGCTGCTGGTCGAGGGACGTCATGATCGTGCCACCGGCGACCGCTTCCCCGACATGTTCGCCAATATCAACGGCGACATCAACGGCGACCGCGGCTTCTTCAACGAGGACGACCAGTACACCGCCACGATCAAGGGCATCCTGAAGTTCTAAGAACGCCCGAGCGGTAGCTGTCTTGTAATTGGGGGCCGCGCATCGCGCGGCCCTTTTTTGTGGGTCGTCACCCACTCGCGACGTTCCATTCCGCCCGGCGAGCGGTTCGAAGAGGATCCGGGTGACTTGCCCGGCGGTGGAGAATGGCGCGCACGCATCCCGCACCTCGCATAGCGGCACCGACTGCGACGCCGCCCCCAAAGACCGGCGTCCGGGCTAGATCGCAGCCCGATCCAGCTCGCGCAGCCGCAGCGCCTCGGATACCTGCGCGGCGCCGATGTGCGCCTGGCCGGCGAGGTCGGCAAGCGTCCGCGCGACCTTCAACACGCGGTGATAACCGCGAGCCGACAGCCCCATGCGCGCCATGGCGGCGTCGAGCAGCTGCCGCGTGGAGGCGTCGAGCACGCAATCCCGTTCGATCTCGCGCGGTGACAGCCGCGCATTGGGCCGGCCCGCGCGCGCCATCTGGCGCGCATGCGCCGCGCTGACGCGCCCCCGCACCACTGCGCTGGTTTCCGCGGACGGGTCAGGTGTGGCGGTGAGCGCCTCGCGCTTCACCCGCGGCACGAAAAGCTGGATGTCGATGCGATCGAGCAGCGGCCCCGAGATGCGCCCGCGGTAGCGGCCGACCTGGTCGGGTGTGCACCGACACTTTCCGGAGTCCTCCCCCAGGTAACCGCAGGGACAGGGATTCATCGCCGCGATCAGCTGGAAGCGTGCCGGGAAGTCGGACTGCCGCGCCGCGCGCGATACCGTGATCTGACCGCTTTCGAGCGGCTCGCGCAGCACCTCCAGCACCGAGCGATCGAATTCCGGCAGTTCGTCCAGGAACAGGGTCCCCAGGTGCGCGAGCGTGATCTCGCCCGGTCGCGGCACCGATCCGCCGCCCACCAGCGCGACGGCCGAGGCGGTGTGGTGTGGCGTCCGGTATGGACGCACGCCCCAGCGCGTCACGTCGAATCCGCCCCGGCTGACCGACGCGATGGCGGCTGCCTCGATGGCTTCCTGTTCGGTCAGCGGCGGCATCAGGCCCGGCAGCCGGGCGGCGAGCATGCTCTTGCCGGCGCCCGGCGGCCCGATCATCAGCATCGAATGTCCGCCTGCCGCGGCGATCTCCAGCGCCCGCTTGGCCAGGTGCTGGCCGCGCACCTCGGCCAGATCCGGGCTGGCATCCGCAGCCGCTGGGGCGCGCGCCGTCTCGACCGGCGGCAGCGCGCCGGCGTGCAGGGCCGCACACAGTTCCGCCAGGTGGCGCGCCGCGTGGATGCGCGCGCTGGAGGCCAGCCCGGCCTCGTCCGCGTTCTGCGCCGGCACCAGCAATCCGCGCCCCGCCTGCGCTGCCTTCAGGGCGGCTGGCAGCGCGCCGCGCACCGGCCGGATCTCGCCGGACAGCGACAGCTCGCCGAGCACCTCGAGACCGTCCAGCGCTGCCCCTGGAATCTGGCCGGACGCGGCGAGGATGCCCAGCGCGATGGCCAAGTCGAAGCGCGCGCCCTCCTTGGGCAGGTCCGCCGGCGCCAGGTTGCAGGTCATGCGGCGGTTCGGGAACTGGTAGCCGCAGGTCTGCAGCGCGGCCTTCACGCGGTCCTTGGCCTCGCGCACCGCGGCTTCCGGCAGGCCGACGACATTGAGTCCCGGCAGGCCGGGCGCGAGATGCACTTCCACGGTCACCAGGTCCGCCGCCAGGCCGTTCTGCGCCCGCGAAAGAACGGTGGCCAGCGCCGACATCAGCCAGGCCGCTGGTGCCCCGGCAAGCGTGCCTCGAGCGCCGCCAGACGCGCCTCGAGCTCCCGCAGCCGCTTCTGCGTGCGCAGCAGCACCTCCGACTGCACCTCGAAGCGCTCGCGCGAGACCAGGTCCCAGCGTTCGAGGTTGGCGCGCAGCACGGCCCGGAAATTGTCTTCCAGCTCCGCGCGCAGGCTCTTCAGGCCCGGCGGCAGGATGGCCGCCAGGCGCTCGGCCAGTTCCTCGATTCCCCTGGACTCGTTCACGGCGAGGTGTTCCTCACAGGAAATACAGGGCGCAGATGGCGACCAGGGTCGGCGGCAGGGCGGCCAGCAGCAGGCCCGCCGCGCCGATGGTCTCGTCCTCGAAGCGCACCTTGAGGATGGAGAAGCCGGCCGGGTTGGGCGCGTTGGCGATCACGGTGAGTCCGCCGCCGGTCACCGCACCGGCGACCAGCATGTACTTGAATTCGTCGCTGAGGCCTTCCACCAGCGAACCCAGGTAGGTGAGCGCCGCGTTGTCGGTGATGGCGGTGAGCGCCGTGGCGCCGAAGTAGACCGCGTCCGGACTCATCGACAACAGCAGCGGCCGCAGCCACCACTCCTGCATGCCGCCCAGCACCACCAGCCCGGCCAGGAAGAAGGCCACCAGCAGGCCCTCGCGCAGGATCAGGCGCCCATGGTGATGGCGATAAGCGGTGGCGAAGCCCATGAAGAACAGCAGCAGCCCGAGGAACAGCACCGGGTGATGCGCAAAGACGACGATGCCGAGCAGGATCGCCGAATCGATCAGGATGATCGGCAGCGGGACCGAGGATCGGCGCGTCTCGTCGGTACCGGGAATGCCGGCGATCTGCTTTCTGAACAGCAGGGTCAGTGCCACGGCGTTGATGGTCACCGCGATCGCCGCCTTCCAGCCGAAGTGGGTCAGCATGAAGACGATGTCCCAGTTCCATTTGGCCGCCACCATCAGCACCGGCGGTGCGGCGAACGGGGTCAGCACGCCGCCGATCGAGATATTGACGAACAGCACGCCCACCGTTGCGTACTTGAAGCGCGTCGACAGGCCCTCGTGGTCGAGGAAGCGATCGCGCAGCATCAGCGCGCCCAGGGTCATCGCACCCGGCTCGGTGATGAAGGAGCCCAGCAGCGGGACCAGCGCCATGATCGTGAAGAACATCGCCAGGCTGCGCGGCAGCGGCATCAGGCGTGCGACGCCGCGCACGATCAGGGTCGCGAGGTCCAGGATCGGCCGGCTGCCAGCCACGATCATGATGGCGAACACGAACAGCGGCTCGGTGAAATTGCGCGAATCCACGTAGGCGACGGCATCGGTCTTGCCGATCAGCGTGAACATCGTGATCACCAGCACCATCGCCCAGAAGCCGAACACCACCTCCACTTCGCCGAGCAGGTGGAAGATGCCCTCGTGCGCCGGGTGCCGGTTCGCCAGGTTTTCGAAGAACTTGGTCGAGAAGGTGTGGATCAGGGCAACGGCGAAGATCCCGGCGGCAACGGCCTGGATAAGCGTGGGACTCATGGGGGGCCCGGACCAATGGTTTCGAAGGAAGGCCGCAACCTTAACAAATGGATCGGGCGGATCCGAACGTGTCAACGCGCCCCGCCGGGCAGGCGCCGCTCGCCATTTACGTAGAATCGCTGCGGCGCGGAACCTCGCGGAAAGATCCGCGGTCCATCGCGCGTCCCCGTCCCCCACACTCGAACAACGATGATGGCCAGCCCGGACATCCTGATTGAAGCGCGCGGCCTCACCCGCCGCTTCGGCCCCAACCTCGCGGTCGCCGACCTCAACCTGAGGCTCGCGCAGGGCGAGATCCTCGGATTGCTCGGCCCCAACGGCGCGGGCAAGTCCACCACCATGAAGATGCTCACCGGCAACCTGGCGCCGAGCGAGGGCGAGGTCCTGATCAAGGACCGCTCGCTGCGCGACGATGCGGTGCTGGCCAAGCGCCAGCTCGGCTACCTGCCCGAGCAGCCGCCGGTCTATCCCGAGCTGACCGTCGACGAATACCTGCGCTACTGCGCCGGCCTGCACGGCGTGGAGCCGAAGGACCGCGCCGCCGCGGTGGAGTCGGCCAAGCGGGACTGCGGGCTGTCCGAGGTCGGCCGCCGGGTCATCGGCAACCTCTCCAAGGGCTTCCAGCAGCGCGTGGGGCTGGCCCAGGCCATCATCCATCGCCCGCCGGTGGTGGTGCTCGACGAACCCACGGTTGGCCTCGACCCGATCCAGATCCGCGAGATCCGCACGCTGATCCGCGAACTCGGCCGCAACCACAGCGTGATCCTGTCCAGCCACATCCTCCCGGAGATCCAGGCGGTCTGCGACCGCGTGATGATCATCAACCGCGGCCGGCTGGTGTACGACGCACCGATCGACGCGCACCTGGGCAAGTCCAGCCTGATCGTCGCCTTCGCCCGTCCGCCGCAGGGGGCCGAACTCGCCGAGATCCAGGGCGTCACCGCGGTGGACGATCTGGACGGCCAGCGCTTCCGCCTGTCGCTGAGCGCCGATGCGGATCCGCGCGAGGCGCTCACCGCCGCCGCGGTGCAGCGCGGCTGGGGACTGCAGGAGCTGCGCATGGAATCCAAGACGCTCGAGGAGATCTTCGTCGAGCTCACTTCCGGCGACGTGCCGGCCCCGCCGATGAGGGAAGCCGCATGAGGACCACGCTGGCCATCGCCGCCAACGAGACGCGGCGCATCTTCGTCTCGCCGCTGGCCTGGGCCGTGCTCGGCATCAGCCAGCTGATCTTCGGCTATATCTTCGCCGGCGCCGTGGTCCAGTACCTGCGCAACGCCGACATGGCCGACCAGGCGGTCGGCGTCTCGGATTACGTCGGCAGCGGCCTGTACGGCTCCGCCACGATCATCCTGCTGCTGATCCTGCCGCTGATGACGATGCGGCTGTTCGCGGAGGAGCGGAAGTCGGGGACTCTGACCCTGCTGTTCTCCGCCCCAGTGACGCTGGTCGAGATCGTGCTCGGCAAGTTCCTCGGCGTGATGGTGTTCGTCGCCACCCTGATCGGCCTGCTCGCGCTGATGCCGGCCTCGCTGCTGCCGGCCGTGGACCTGGACCTCGGTCGACTGGCGGCCGGCCTGCTCGGCCTGTTCCTGCTGACCATGGCCTTCGCCTCCTGCGGCCTGTTCATCTCGTCGCTGACGCGCGAGCCCACGATCGCGGCGGTGGGGAGCTTCGCCGCGCTGCTGGTGATCTGGCTCCTCAAGATGCCGGCGAGCTTCGACTCGGCCTTTGCGCCGGTGTTCGACTACCTGTCGCTGATCAGCCACTACCAGGATCTCATCAGCGGGCTGTTCGATTCCTCGGACGTCGCCTACTACCTGCTGTTCACCGCGCTGTTCCTGTGGCTGACCGTGTTGCGGCTGGACATGGAACGCAACTGACCGGACGCGCGACGACCATGAAACAGAAGAACCAGAACCTGACCCAGCAGCTGATCGGCGGCGTGCTGTTCCTCGCCGTGATCGTGATGCTCGGCTTCCTGTCGGTGCGCTACAACGTCAAGCAGGACTGGACGTTCAACAAGCGCAACACCATCTCCGAAGCCAGCCAGAAACAGCTGGCCTCGATGTCGGATCCGGTGCGCTTCATCGCCTTCGCCTACCCGGGCGCACCGGAACGCGCCTCGGTGGAGTTCTTCGTCGGGCAGTACAAGCGCTTCAAGCCCGACGTCTCGCTGGAGTTCATCGACCCCAGCAGCCAGCCGCAGAAGGTCAGCGAGTTCAACGTCTCCTTCGCCGGCGAGGTGGTGCTCGAATACCAGGGTCGCCGCGAGAACCTGCGTGCGCTGTCCGAGCAGAGCATCACCGGCGCGCTGCAGCGGCTGAGCTACAGCGGCGAGAAATGGATCGTCTTCCTCGAGGGTCACGGCGAGCGGGCGGTGCTCGACGCGCAGGACCAGAACGCCTACTCACGCTTCGCCCAGGCGCTCAAGGACAAGGGCCTCACCTTCCAGCCGCTCAACCTGATCAAGACCCCGGCGATCCCCGACAACACCTCGGTGCTGGTGATCGCCAGCCCGCGCAGCGCGCTGCTCGAAGGCGAGATCAGCCTGATCGACGAGTACGTCCGCAAGGGCGGAAACCTGCTGTGGCTGGCCGATCCCGATCATCCGCCCGGCCTGCAGGCCGTGGCCGACACGCTGGGCATCGCCTGGCAGAACGGTTACGCGGTGTTCCCCGAGTACGAGCTGCTCGGCACCGGTCACCCGGGCATCTTCGTGGCGCTCGACTATCCGCCGAATCCGGTGACGCGCGGCCTCGACCAGGTGACGCTGTTCCCGCTGGTGCGCTCCCTCACCACCCGGCCCGACAGCGGCTGGACCGCGCAGCCCCTGCTCAGCTCGAGCCATGAGGCCTGGCTGGAGACGCAGCCGATCAGCGAGGCCGGCGTGTCGCTGGACACGGCGGCCGGCGACATCGCCGGTCCGCTCAACATCGGCATGACGCTCACGCGTGAAGTGCCGGATGCCGAGGCCTCGTCGGCTGCCGCCGGCAAGGCCGTGGTCGAGAAGGCGGCGCAGGAGGACGGTGAGTCCGCCGAAACCGCGGCTGGCGGGGACGCCGAAGTCGGGGAATCCGGACCGGCAAGCACCCGCCAGCAGCGCGTGGTCCTGATCGGCGACGCCGACTTCCTCTCCGACGCCTCGCTCGGCCAGCTCGGCAACCAGCAGCTCGGCCTCAACCTCGTGCAGTGGCTGGCCAGTCGCGATGCGCAGCTCGATATCGACGTGCCCAAGGCGCCGGACACCAACCTGTACCTGCCCGGCTGGGCGGTGATCCTGCTCGGCGCGGGCTTCGTGATCGTGCTGCCGCTGCTGCTGATCGGCGTCGGCGTGACGCGCTGGATCCTGCGCCGCCGTCGCTGAAGGGACTTTCGACCATGAAGCGCAGCTATCTGAACCTGGGCCTGCTGGTCGTCGTCGCCGGTCTTGGCGCGGCGCTGTGGTTCGGCCAGGAAAAGGAGGAAAAGGGTCCGCCGCTGACCCCGCTCGATCCCGAGACGATCACGCGCATCGCGGTCGAGCATCCGGGTCAGCCGACGATCCGGCTCGAGAAGCAGGACGGCGCGTGGCTGCTGGTGGAGCCGGTGCGCAGCGCCACCGATCGCTACGAGATCGGCGGCATCCTCGCGCTGGCCGACCTGGAGCTGAAGTCGACGCTCGACGCGGCGGTCGTCGATCGCAAGGAACTCGAGCTCGATCCACCGAAGTACAGCGTGATCCTGGACGACACGCGCATCGACCTGGGCGGCAGCGAGCCGATCAAGTACCGCCGCTACGTCGCCACCGGCGATCGGATCGGCCTGGTGGACGATCCGCCGAGCGCGGCGCTGGACGCGGATTATTCCGACCTGGTGTCCAAGGCGGTCGTGCCCGAGGAGGCGAAGCTCAGCAGGATCGAGCTGCCCGGCCTGATCCTGGAAAAGGAGGCGGATGGCGCCTGGAGCAGTCCGCAGCAGGGTGAGGCCACGGCCGGCCAGCTCGCGCAGCTCGCCGAGTCCTGGCGCACGGCGCGCGCGCTGTGGAACGCTGCCGAGCCGGCGGAAGGCTCCAGCGGTGACCCGGTAAAGCTGACGCTCGAGGACGGCCGCGTGATCGAGCTGGTCGTGCAGGCGCGCGATCCGCAGCTGGTGCTGTCGAGCAAGGCCCTGGGCGTGCGCTACACCTTGTCCAAGGTGCTGGAGGACGAGCTGTTCGAGATTCCGGAACTGGCGCCCGAAGCGCACGCAGAAGCAGAAGACGCGGAGGTCGAGGTGGAAGCCGGTGCGGACGCCGCCACGCCAGGGGCGGTGGATTCGCCGGTGGAATCGGCGCCGGCGCCCTGACCCGCGACGCAGCGCGGGATCCCTTCCAGCGGACGGGACGTCCCGGATCGTGTCGGGCTACGACGGCTTGCGGAAGATCGCTTCGGCCATGCGGTCCGCGATCACGTCGGTCGGCCTTCCTTCATCGCGTGAGCGCTCGAAGATCGCCGTCAGCGTGTCCGCGATGCGCCGCAGGTGCGCCTCGACATCGACCCAGCGTCGCGTCGCGCCCTCGTGGTAGAGGTTGATGATGCCGCCGGCATTGATGGCGTAGTCCGGTGCATACAGCACCCCCCGATCCAGCAGGGCCTGGCCATGGCGCGCTTCGGCCAGCTGGTTGTTGGCCGCACCCGCCACGATCGGCGCGCGCAGCTGCGCCAGGCTGTGATCGTCGAGGATGGCGCCGAGCGCGCAGGGTGAGAAGACATCGACCTCGAGCCCGAACAGGTCGGCCGCCGTGACCGCGGTCGCGGCGAACCGGCGCACGCAGTCCTGCACCGCCGGCGCGTAGGGATCGCAGACGAACAGCTGCGCTCCGGCCTCGTGCAGGTGTCCGGCCAGCACGCTGCCGACCTTGCCCACGCCCTGGATCGATACGCGCAGGCCGCGCAGGTCCTCGCGGCCCAGCCTGAAGCGCGCCGCCGCCTGGATGCCGAAGAACACGCCGAGCGCGGTCGCCGCCGAGGTGTCGCGATCGCCGGGATCGTCCGGGTTCGGCGCCGCGGCACCACCGCCGATGAACGCGGTTTGCTTGGCCACCTCGCGCATGTCGGCCTCGTCGGTTCCCGAGTCCTCGGCGATCACGTAGCGCCCGCCCAGCGACTGCACCAGGCGACCCATGGCCTGCATCATGGCCGGCGTCTTGCCGTGGCGCGGATCGGCGATCACCACCGCCTTGCCGCCACCCTGCTGCAACCCCGCGAGCGCCGCCTTGTAGGTCATGCCGCGCGACAGGCGCAGCGCATCGGTGATCGCCTCCGCCTCGCTCGCGTACGGATGGACGCGACAGCCGCCCAGCGCACGTCCCAGCCGCGTGTCGTGGATGGCGATGATCGCGCGCAGCCCGGAGGCCGGATCGTGATGGAAGGCGACCAGCTCGTGGTCGTCGTATTCGGGGTGGCTCAGTACCGCCATGGAAGGCTTCTTCGGATCCGGCAAGCTCGGCGCATGCTAGCGCGAAGGCTTGTCCCGACGTCGACGTCGACGTCGACGGCAGCCGGCGACGGATCCCCACTCGCGTGCGGCCCGCGTGAATCGGAAGGGAGCGGCCCGGCGCGCCAAGGCGCATGGCGCCGTTGCCGGGACTGCGTCGATCAGCCCGGAGCCGATGGCGCCGATGGCCGGGCGGGTTGCTCGTCGCCGATCTTCCTGCCGTCGCGCCAGGTGTTGAAGCACAGGGGATGCGCGTAGAGCGACTCGCCGTCGGCCTCCACGTAGACGATGTCGTCCACGCCGCCGCCGGCGGCCGGTTCCGCACCCATCGCGCGCCGCATGCGCTTGGCCAGCTCGTGGTCGACACAGGCGGTGTCTCCACTGACGCCGAGCGCACCGACCTTGGTGCTGCCCTTGTACAGCGCCACGCCACCGCCGAACGCGATGGTGCCCCCGCAGAGCTTGCCGACGTCGTCGTCCTCGCCCGGCGCAAGCAGGCATTCGGGATTGAAGGGATTGGCGGCCCCGATACCCCACAAGGAATGCCCTGGCTGGCTCAGCGTGTACAGCCGCGCCGTCGACAGCGGCGTCTTGTCGGAGCTGTAGGCGTTCGCCGTGAAGGCCTTGGCCTTGGCAACGCCCAGGCTTCCCGGCCATACCGCGGTCGGGTCATCGCTGGACGCGGCCACCGCACACAGCACCCCGCGACGGTCGACCAGCGCCGCCCACTGGTAGCGCCCGCCAGCGAGCCCGCCGACCTCGCCCTCGGCCGGGGCCGCTCGCACCAGCTCGCCCAGGCGGGTGGCGTCCGGCAGTTCCGCGCAACGGCCCTCGTCCTTTTGTGCGCCGGGTTGCTGCGCTTCGGGCTGGCGCTCTCCGACCAGGGTCCGTGCGGGATCCGGCGCGGCGCGATCGCAGCCCGCAAGCGCGAACAGCAGCAGGATCGGCCAGGACGGTGATCGGAAGCGAGACATGGCGGTTCTCCGGTGGCGGTGTTCTCAGCGGCCCGGCTCCAGCACGGGCACGCCGTATTCCGCGAGCACGGCGCGTACCTCGTCCCGGCGGCGCTCGAGCGCCGCATCGACCTCTGCGGCCAATGTCGACTCGGTGCGGCGCAGCCCCATCGCGATCGAGAAGCTCATCGGCAGCCGCGGTGTCGAGTCCGAGGGCGGCAGCAGCGTGAGCTGCAAGGGGACTGGCGCATGACGGGCGAAATAACCGGCGAACGGTCCCCACGCGATCGCCACGTCGATCTCGTCCGCGACCAGGGCATCGACCAGCGCACGCGGCGGATCGGCCTGCGAATAGTCGCCCTGCATCCGGTAGCCGTGCAGGTCGAGCGCCACGCCCTGCATGGTCAGGACCTCCAGCGGTGGAATGCTCGCGTAGTCGTCGCCGATGGCGTGGACGCCGATGCGCAGCTGCGGCAGCAGCGGGTCGTGCAGCGAGCCGAGGGCAAGCCGATCCGCCTGGCGCGTCACCAAGACATAGCTCGACGCGTAGTAGGGCCGCGTGGTGAGCAGTCGACCGAACTGGGCCGGCACCCCGATCACGAGGTCGCAGACCCCGGCCTCCAGGGTGTGCCGGAAGAAGCCGCGCCGCTGCGGCCACCAGGTGTACTCGAGCACTCGTCCGAGTTCGGCCGCCAGCAGTTGCGCGATGCGGTTCTCGAAGCCCTCGCCGCGCCGGTTCGAGAACGGCAGATTGTTCGGATCGGCGCACACGCGCAGTCGCTCGCGCGCGGTACCGTCGCGGTGGACGGCGGGCGCGGTCCAGTGCGCGAGCGCGGCGATCGCCACCACGCCGGCCAGCACCACGACAGCCCACGATGCGGTGGAATTTCTGCGGCTCACGGGGATCTGCCTGCGGTGCGTGGCGCGACCGCGCCCTGCGGCGGGTCGAGCAGGCGGAACAGCAGGTACAGGCCGCCGGCCAGGTAGCTGGTGCCGCCGCCGATCAGCATCAGCACGCCGCCCCACTGCTGGTCGTCGAGGCCACCGGCCCCGTCGCCGTGGACATGACCGTAGAGCGTGCGTGGCGCCAGCGCGAGCAGCACGCCGAGCAGCGTCATGTGCATCGAGGTCATCAGCAGGCCGCCGATGCCCGCCGCGGTGCGCTGCGCGCGCAGGCGCGGATCGCCGCCGAAGGCGGACAGCCACAGCAGCAGCGCCACCACCAGGAAAGCGCCCTGCTCGAACGCCAGGAAGCGCGCGTCGTGTCGCGAAAGATGGTGCAGCGCGGGGCTGTGCCAGGCCCAGATCACGGCCAGTTCGATCGCGGATGCCGGCAAGGGATGGAACAGGCCGGGCCAGCGCCAGGCGGGGTCCATCCGCGAGCCGCCCAGGCCGAGCGCGACCAGGGGCGCGGCAATCGCGACCACCGCGACATGCATGCCCATGTGGGCGATGAAGTAGCGCGATGCAAGGCCGGGCAAGGGTCCCAGCCAGGCCGCCGCGAGCACCGTCAGGCCCGTCGCCACCAGGATCCGGCGCGCGGCCGCGGAAACGTCGGGCAGGGCCGGTGTCATGCGCAGGTCCGCACGAACAGCAGGGTCATCGCGACATACAGGGTGGCCACCGCGGCCAGCCCGCTCAGCAACAGGCTGGCGAAGCCGAGGAACCGGTGACGGTCTTCGGCGGTGTCCGCATCGTGCGGCGGCGCCGCGGCCTCGCCGTAGCTGTGCCGGCGGAATCCGCGGTGCGCGCTCAAGGCGATCAGCGCCAGCGCCAGCACGGTGTAGACCGCGATGACGACGGTCGCCGGCATCAGCGAGGCCTGGCGACCGGCGAAGCGGGCACACCACACCGCGGCGGTGACATAGCTCAGGAGGAAATGCAGCGCCCAGATGATCGGCCCGGTGATCAGGGCCCACAGGCTCTCGCGGGCTTCCGGCGGCGGCGTCATGGCAGGCGCGCCAGCGGGAACAGCGAGAGCGTGCCGAAGCTCAGCACGCCGGTGACGATCAGGAAATGCCAGTACAGCGTCGCATTGGACAGGTCCGTATCGTGGCGCGCGGTCAGCCGGCCGGCCAGGATCCGCGCCATGCAGTACAGCTGCAGCAGCAGGCCGACGGCGTTGTGCCCCACCAGCCAGATCACCATGACCCAGACCATCGCGGGATAGACATGTTCGCTGGGTACCAGCGAGTAGTGCAGCGGCGCGAAGACCCAGGCGCAGGATCCTGCCGCGCAGCACAGCGCGCCGAGCCCCAGCAGCAGCAACGCCATGCCGCGGCGCCCGCTCGCGTTGAGCCGGCGCGCCGCAAGCGTCGCCGCCCAGCCACCCGCGAGGGCTGCCGTGCCCAGGCCTGGCCACAGCACGCCGGGTCCGGCCTGCGGCGGGAATACCTCACGGACAGTCCAGAAATAGAAGTAGGCGAACAGCAGCGTGGCCAGCGCCGCCGCATCGCCGATCATCGTGATCAGCATGCCCCACCAGCCGACGGAGCCGGGTCCGGACGCGTGCACCGGTAGTTGCAGTCCCAGCCCGACATCCACGCTGTCCTGCGCATGGATCCGCGCGGTGCCGGTCCATAGCCACCACAGGATGGCGACGAGTCCGGCCAGGCCGCTGGCGATGGCAAGGGTCCAGGCGTGGAACACCGACGCGATGAACAGGCCGCCGACCAGCACCGCGCTCACCAGGGGGGCGTAGCTCGGGCCGGGAACGCGCAGCAACTGCAGCGGGCGCGCGTCGATCGTGCTGGTGACCAGGGTCTCGCGGTGGCCGTGCGCGGTATCGGGCAGGTAGAAGCGACCGTCGTCGACATCGCGGATCAGGTTCTGCTGGTCCCAGAGCGGGTAGCGGCTGCGCACGATCGGGATCGATCCCGTGCCCCAGTTGGCGCCGGGCACGTGACTGGTCCATTCCAGCGAGCCCGCGTTCCAGGGATTGCGGCGCGTCGGTCCCGACCGGCGCCGGCCGCCGAGGAGCAGGTCGAACAGCAGCAGCGCGATGCCGCCGGCGAGCACGAACGCGCCGACCGTGGACACCAGGTTGAGCAGGTCGAGTCCCAGGTCGGCCCGGTAGGTGTAGACGCGCCGCGGCATGCCGCCGAGCCCGCTGATGTGCATCGGCAGGAAGGCGACATTGAAGCCGACGAACATCAGCCAGAACACCCAGCGCCCGAGGCGCTCCGACAGCATGCGTCCCGCGATCAGCGGGTAGTAGTAGTAGAAGCCGGCGACGACCGGGAAGACCATGCCGCCGATCAGCACGTAGTGCAGGTGCGCGACGACGAAGTAGGTGTCGTGGGCCTGGAAGTCGAAGGGCGCGACGGCCACCATCACGCCGCTCAGGCCGCCCAGCACGAAGATCGCCAGGGCACCGGCCACGAACAGCATCGCGGTGGATCGTACGAGGCGGCCGGCCAGCAGGGTGGCCAGGAAGCAGAAGATCTGCACGCCGGTGGGGATCGCCACTGCCGTCGACGCCGCCGAAAAGAAACCCAGCGACACCGCCGGCAGGCCGGTGGTGAACATGTGGTGCACCCA
>CAMLNE010000004.1 GCA_946481265.1 uncultured Panacagrimonas sp.
CAGCGGGAGCAGGTGCTCTTCCTGGCGCGGCGGATGGCACTGCCGTGCCTGCGGGGCCAGCGCCCAGTCGCGCAAGGCCGCCGTGCGGTGTTCCGGATCAGCTTCGACCGCAGCGGTCAGCCAGGCATCGAAGATTTCCGACACGGGCGTGAAGCGCGCATCGCCGTAGCCGCGCATGTTGTGGAAGCTCATGCCGCTGCCGACGATCAGCACGCCATCCCTGCGCAGCTCTTCCAGCGCGGCGCCGGCGGCCAGGTGCGCCGCCGGATCCAGATCCTCGCGCAGCGACAGCTGCACCACCGGGATGTCCGCGTCCGGAAACATCAGCTTCAGTGGAATGTACATGCCGTGATCGAAGCCGCGCTCGGCATCCGCCTGGCCGTCCAGGCCGGCCTGCGACAACAGGGCGCGGACGCGCCCGGCCAGCTCCGGCGCGCCGGGGGCCGGGTATTGCAGCTCGTAGGTGTGCTGCGGGAAGCCGTGGTAGTCGTAGATCAGTGTGGGCCGGCTGGCGGCGGTCACCCCGAACCCCGGCGTCAGCCAGTGCGCGGAGACCATCAGGATCGCGCTGGGCCGGGCCGGCAGGGACGCCGCCACCCCTGCAAGGAAGGCCCGCATGCCGTTCCAGGTGTCGGGCGGGTTCCAGTCCATGAAGAAGCAGGGGCCGGCGCCATGCGGGATATAGAACACCGGCTGGGTAGCGGTGGGCACTGCGTCGGTGAGGGTCACGAAGCGGGTCTCCGTTCTGCGCGCCGCCGAAGGGCGTGCGCCTTCGCAGGTTTCGTAGTGCTTTTATACGCGCGTACCCACGCCTGTGCGCATCGCCGGGCTCCGCAGAGCCGGAGACGACAACGCCGGCCCCGGAACAGGCCGGGACCGGCGTGGGACGACGAGAAACGCGGCGTCTTGCGGGCTGGCGCCGCTTAGCGCATCAGCGCAACTGGATGTTGCCGCCCACCACGCGCACGCGGGTGCCCGGGGTGATGCCGGCAGGATCGGGCACGTTGATGGTCTGGTACGAGCCGTTCTCCATGTTCACGCCGATCCGGTAGTAGGTCGTCGAGCGCGCGCGCTTCTCGACCTCGTGGCCGGCGACGCCGCCGAGCACCGCGCCGCCTGCGGTGGCCACGTCCTTGCCGCGACCACCGCCGAACTGGTGGCCGATCACACCGCCGGCAATGGCGCCGATCACCGCGCCCGCGCCACTACCCGTGCCCTTTTCCTTGATCGGCTCGACTGCGGCGACCACACCGCACTCGTTGCAGACTGCTGGCGGTGGGGGCGGCGTCGGCTCGGCCGGACGCGGCTTGGGCTTGGGCTTGGCGGCTGGTGCCGGCTCTGCCTGCGCTGTCTCCGTGGCAGCGGCCTCCTGCTCGGCCGCATCAGCGGCGGCCTCGGTTGCCACCTCCTCTTCAGCGGAAGGGTCGTCCGCCGGCGGGGCACAACCCGCCAGGGCCAGAGCGATCGCGAAACTCGCGGCAACGAAACGGGTATGCAACATGAGGTTTGTCTCCCTGGATGGAATGGTAAGGATCGCGCGGAATGCCGTACCGCTCGATCATGGGCCCGGATATTGCGGCCGTCGACTGAACCGCGGCTGAGAGGATACGGGGCGGGCAGTTCGCCCGCGATGCCCGTTTTCCGTGGGGGCCGACTCGCCCAAGCGCCTGATTCGACGCGCTCGACAGGTCCCGGAAGGTCGTACGCTTCGATGCTTGTCCATCCGCCAACCCGGGAGATCCCATGGCCCTGACCCCCTCGACGATGCTGCCCCTGGGCACCCCGGCCCCCGCTTTCCGCCTGGGCGACACGGTCAGCGGTCGCACGCTGGCGCTGGCCGACGTGCGCGGCGCCCGCGGCACTCTGGTGATGTTCATCTGCAACCACTGCCCCTACGTGAAGCACGTCAACCCCGAGCTGGTGCGGATCGCGGCCGACTACGCGGCACGCGGGATCGGCACGGTGGCGATCTCGTCCAACGATGCACGCGACTACCCGGCGGACGCGCCGGAGCGGATGGCCGAGGTGGCGCGCGAGCAGGCCTATCCCTTCCCCTACCTGTACGACGTCACCCAGGAGGTGGCGCGCGCGTATGACGCCGCCTGCACGCCGGACTTCTTCCTGTTCGACGCACAGCTGCGCCTGGTCTACCGCGGCCGACTGGACGACTCCACGCCCGGCAACGGTCGGCCGCTGGACGGGGCAGACCTGCGTGCCGCGCTGGACGCGGTGGTGGCGGGTCGCGCGCCCGATGCGGACCAGAAGCCGAGCGTGGGCTGCAACATCAAGTGGTCGAACGCGGCCTGAGCGCCAGGTGGCGGGTGCCGCGGCCGGCTCGCGCAGGCCGCCCGGCGCGGCCGATTGCGCGCTGCCGGCGCCCCCCTTGCGGCCCTCCCGGGACCTTTTTTGTGCACTGCGGCAGATGCACTAGACTGCCGGCCTCGTGAGCGCTCCCGTCCGTTACAACGTCTCGCTGCCCGAGCCCGCCACGCACCGCTACGCGGTTCGCTGCGAGGTGCCTGCCGCGCCCGCCACGGAACTCGTGTTCCGCCTGCCGGCCTGGATCCGCGGCAGCTATCTGGTCCGCGACCTTGCCCGGCACGTGCTCGACCTGCGTGTCTCGCGCGGCGGTCAGCCGGTCGCGATCGAGCGGCTCGACAAGTCCGCTTTCCGCGTGCCGGCGGGCGAGGGCGCGCTGTGCCTGGACTACGCGGTGCATGCCTTCGACGAGTCGGTGCGCAAGGCCTTCGTCGATGCACGCCGCGGCTTCTTCAACGGCAGCTCGCTGTTCTACTGTCCGGACGGCTTTCGCGACGGGCCCTTCGAGCTGCGCCTTGAGCGCCCGCCCGGCGAGGCGTTCCGCGACTGGCGCGTGGCCACCGCGATGCCGGCGCTCGAGATCGACGCGCAGGGCTTCGGGCTGTACGCCGCGCAGGACTACGAGGCGCTGATCGACCACCCGTTCGAACTCGGAACCTTCCGCAGCTTCGACTTCGACGTGCAGGGCGTGCCGCACCAGCTGGTGGTCTCGGGGCGCGTCGAAGCCGATTTCGCGCGCGTCACCGCGGACCTGGGCCGGATCTGCACGCTGCAGCGCACGATGTTCGGCGGCGAGCCTGCGCTGCCGCGCTACCTGTTCATGGCGCACGTGGTGGCGGCCGGCTACGGCGGGCTGGAACACCGCTCCAGCACCGCGCTGATCTGCTCGCGCGGTGACTTCCCGCGATCCGGCGGGGCCGACCAGGCCACGCCGGCGGCCGTGCCGGGCAAGGATTACCGGAACCTGCTCGGGCTGTGCAGCCACGAGTACTTCCACCTGTGGAACGTCAAGCGCATCACCGCGCTGTCCTTCCAGCAATCCGACCTGGCGCGCGAGGCCTACACCCGCGACCTCTGGCACTACGAGGGCGTGACCTCCTACTACGACGACCTGTTCGTGCTGCGCGCCGGCCTCATCGACGCGCCGACCTATCTCGATGTGCTCGCCGAGGCGGCCACGCGGCTGCAGCGGGCGCCGGCCCGCACGCGCCACACGCTGGCGGACGCGAGCTTCGAGACCTGGATCAAGTTCTACCAGCCGGACGAGAACAGCCCCAACGCCAGCACCAACTACTACGTGAAGGGGGCCCTAGCCGCGCTGTGCCTGGACCTGCACCTGCGGCGCAACTCGCAGGTGACGCTCGACGACGTCATGCGCGCGCTGTGGACGCGCTACGGACGCGAAGGCCGCGGCGTTCCCGAGGGCGGCCTCGAGGCGCTCGCGGCGGAAGTCTCGGGCCTGGACCTGCGCGAGCTGTTCGATCGCCTGCTGCGGTCGACCGAGGAGTTGCCGCTGGCCGGACTGATGGCCGACTTCGGCGTGAGCGCACAGCTGCGCGCCTGCACCTCGTTCATCGACGACGGCGGCCGTACCCATGCGCGCGGTGAGCTGCCCTGGGTCGGCCTGCGGATGCGCCCGGGCGAGACCACCATCGCGCAGGTGATCGAGGATGGCCCGGCGCAGGCCGCGGGGCTTTCACCGGGCGACCAGCTCGTCGCGATCGACGGCCTGCGCCTGAGCGGCCCGCAGTGGAGCCGACGGATCGAGACGCTGGTGCCCGACCGGCCGGTGCCGGTGCACTTCTTCCGGGACGACGAACTGTCCAGCGCCACGCTGGTCCCGCGCGCCGCTCCGCTCGACACCTGGACCTTCACCCTCGCCGAGGGCGAGGGCGAGGCGGTGGAACGACGCAGGCGATGGCTCGGCGTCTGAACGCGCGAACCGCGGCGATCGCGCCGCCTGCGCAGGTCGCGGCGCTCGATCGCGCTCGCGTGCGGACGCTCGCCGACCTGTATGCCCAGCGGCTGCTGCTGACGCCGCAGGCCGAGGCCTGCCGCTGCATCGAGGCGCAGGCCCCGGGCTGGCGCAGCCTGAGCTGGGCGGAACTCGGCAGCCTGGCGCAGCGCTACGCCGCCGGCCTGCGCGGCGCCGGGCTGAAGGCGGGCGATCGCGTGGCGCTGCAGGTCCCCAACGGCGCGGACTGGCTCGCGCTCGACTGGGCGGCGCACAGCCTGGGCCTGGTGACGGTCGGGCTGTTCGCCGACGAAACCCCTGCCGGCACGGTGCAGCTGCTCGACGACAGCGGCGCGCGCCTGCTCGTCACGCGCGACCTGGCGACCTGGAACGCAGGCGTGTCGACCGCCCGGCTCGACGCGCTGGACATGGTGGTGCCGCTGCGCGGCGGCATGCAGGCCGCCGACGCTCGCGTGCAGCCGCTGGGCCGCTTCCTGGATGCGGATCGCGCTGGCCTGGGAGACGGCCCGGGCGCGGCGGGCGACCTTGCCTCGATCATCTACACCTCGGGCTCGACCGGCCGGCCGCGCGGCGTGATGCAGTCGCACGAGGCGCTGCTGGCCAACGCTTTCGCGGTCCAGGATGCGATGCCCCTGCGGCCTGACGACCTGCTGTTCTCCACGCTGCCGCTGGCCCACCTGTTCGGCCGGGTGGCCTGGGTCTACGCCGGGATCGTTTCCGGCGCGAGCCTGGTGTTCGGCCGCGGTGCGGGTTTCCTCGCCGAGGACCTCTGCAGCCAGCGACCGACCGTGCTGATCGGTCCGCCGCGCCTGTTCGAACGGATCCACGGTGCGCTTTCGCACGAGATGGACAGCGGTCCGGTGACGCGCCGGGCCCTGTTCCACCTCGCCGTGGAGGCCGGCTGGGCGGCGCGGCGCACGGACGCCGGCAAACCCAAGGTGCGCCTGCTGCCGACGCTGCTGGCTCGGCGCGCAGGCGAGAGCCTGCGCGCACGGCTCGGCGGGAACCTGCGGCTGGCTGTCTGCGGCGGCGCGGCGCTGGCACCGCAGATCGTGCGCAGCTTCAGCGCGCTCGGCATCCCGCTGCTGCAGGGCTACGGCCTCACCGAAGCCGGCCCGGTGGTGAGCGTCAACCGCGTCGAGGACAACGAGCCGGGCAGCGTCGGTCGAGCCCTGTCCGGCGTGGAGACGCGCATCGAGGCCAGCGGGGAGCTGTGCGTGCGCGGACCCTCGACCATGCTCGGCTACTGGAACGACGAGGACGGCACGCACGAGGTGCTGGACGATGCGGGCTGGTTGCGCACCGGCGACAAGGCCAGCCGGCTCGACACCGATCGCATCTATCTGGTCGGCCGGGTCAAGGAACTGCTGGTCACCGCCACCGGCGAGAAGGTCTCGCCGTCCGACATCGAGAGTCGCCTGCGCGCGCTGGCGCTGGTCGAGCAGGTGATGGTGGTGGGCGAGGCGCGTCCCTTCCTGACCGCCCTGCTCGTGCCGCAGGTCGGGCCGCTGGCCCTGCTGCGTGCCGAGCTGGGTCTGATCGACGGCGACGATTCCGACACCGCGCGCGATGCGATCGAGCATGCACTGCTGCAGCGCTGCCAGGAGGTGCTGCGGGATGCCCCGCGCAATCACTGGATCCTGCGCGTGGCGCTGGTGCTGCAGCCCTGGACCGCCGGCAACGGCCGGCTGACATCGACCCACAAGCTGCGTCGCGGCGAGATTGCGCGCGCGCATGGCGAGGACATCGAACGCCTGTACCGCGGGCACTACCACGTGCCGCCGACGGATTGCTCGAGCAACGCGCAGGTGCAGGGCTCCTAGCACGCGCACCGGGAACGCCGGCCGTTCCCCATCGCCAGGCGAACGGAACAGGCAGCCACGCCGGACTGCGGCCTGCGCACGGGCGAAGGCGATCGGCTTTGCCCGGCGACATCGGTGCGAAACCGGCCCGAGGCCGAGTCACGCAGGCGCAGTCGGTACCCGGGGTCTTCCCGTCTTCCGGTCTTCGCCTCGCGCCCGGCCCGGACCTGGCTGCGGGCTACGACGCAATGCCGCCGGGCAGATGAGCCTTCAGCGCTTCGACGAAGGCGCGGCGACCGGCCTCGTCGTAGGGACGCGCCGGATGACGGCCCCAGACCGGCGCCGGCCATGCCGCGTCGGCCTGGAAGCGCACGATGTGATGCACATGCAGCTGCGGCACGACATTGCCGAGCGCGGCGACATTGAGCTTCTCGCCGCCGAAAGCCTGCATCAGGGCGCGACCGAGCGTGGACGATTCGTGCAGCAGCGCCTGCTGGTCGATGTCCGACAGCTCGTGGATCTCGCGCACACCCTCGCGGCGCGGGACCAGGATGCACCAGGGGTATTGCGCGTCGTTCATCAGCAGCAGGGTGCACAGCGGCCAGCGTGCAAGTTCGAAGCAGTCGGCGGCGAGGCGTGGATGCAGGACGAAGCGCATCGCGACCTCAGAGCGGTGCGAACCGCTCGCCGGAGGCGTTGGCCTGCATCCAGCGGTTGCCGCCCGCCCGCTGTGCGCTGCGCAGCGCACCGGTGGCGGCGCGCATCGACCCGGGCAGATCGGTGCGCGACAGGCTTTCGCTGTGCACCGTGCACACGCCGGCGCTCAAGGTGAGCGGGCCGGCGTCGGGAAAGGGAATCCGCAGGGCTTCGACCGCGTGCCGCACGCGTTCGGCGGTTTCGGCTGCGCCGTGTTCGTCGGTGCCCGGCAACAGCATGGCGAAGCGCGAATCGTCGTAACGGCACACGCAGTCGCCCGGACGATGCAGCGAGTACTGCATGGCCAGCGCGCTGGCACGCAGGCCGCGGTCGAGCGCGCCGGCACCCTCGCGCGCGGCAAATTCGCGGGCGCGATCCAGCTCGGTGACGATCAGGCTGATCGGCGCCAGTGCACGCATCGCGCGTCGCCATTCGCGGTCCGCGATCCGGTCGAAGTGGCGACGCGTGAGCGTGCCGGTCTGCGGATCGTGCAGCACATCCGAACGCAGGCGCAGGCGGTCCTCGACGATCACGCGCAGGTCCAGCAGCGCGCTTCGCACGTGCTCGCCGACGGCGCGCGGCGCCGTATCCATCAGGCACAGCAGGCCGATGCGCTCGCGCAGGCGCCCGCGGATGGCAATGCCGGCGAAGAAGCGCAGCTGCGGCGCGCCGACGACCATAGAGTCGGAGGAAAACCGCAGATCCTGGGTAGCGTCCGCCACCGTGAGCACTTCGTCCTGGCGCAGCGTCTGTTCGGCCAGGGCCGAACGTTGCGTCACCTCGACATTGGCCAGGCCGTGGTCTGCGGCGAGGAACTGCCGGCCCTGGTCGACCACCCAGAACGCCGCCATCGGTGCCTCGCCGATCCGGGCCAGCAACTGCACCACGCGCGCCAGACCTTCATCGCCACCGATGGGCGACAGGCCCAACTCGTCCGCGACGGATTGCCGGGCGGCGTCCAGGGGTTCCTCGGACTCATGCGGCGTCGGAATTTCCATGGGGTGAGTCTAGGGCCGGTTGATGGGACTTCGGTTGCCGGTGCCGTGGGCGCGGCGAACGGATGCGGATGCCGTCCGGGGCGCATCGTAGCGGGTGCGCATGCGCCCTTCCGGGACGGCGTCGAATGCGCTTCGGATGGGCTTCCACGACGTGGTCGCGCGGGACGTATCGCATGCGTTGCGTGATCGCCTTGCCGTCCAGTGCCGTCCAGTGCCGGCGAGTCGGTTCCGGTTCGTTCGCGCTCGCCTGCGCCGACGCTCCTGCCATGGTGAGCTTTGATCGTGCTTTTCGGCGTGACCGGAAGTGCTCGCCCCTTGGGCGACCCTGGCCCGACTGGCGCGTCATGTCGCAATTCCCGGCCTGCGCGGCGATCAAGGACGTGCTCGTGCATCGCGATGTCCCCGGTCCACGTCGTCGGCGTTTGCGGTGCCGCAGCCGCGCTTCGATAATCCCCGACCGCATCCTTACCGGACCCTCCGCCACCGAATGTCCAGCAAATCGCGCCTCTACCGCGTCAGCTTCCACAATCAGGGCAAGGTCTACGAGATCTACGCCCAGAGCGTCAGTCACGGCGGGATGCCGGGTTTCATCGAAGTGGAAAAGCTGGTGTTCGGCGAGAAATCCATGGTGGTGGTCGACACCTCCGAGGAAAAGCTCAAGGCCGAGTTCGAGGGCGTGGAGCGCTTCTACGTGCCGCTGCATGCGGTAATCCGCATCGACGAGGTGGCCAAGGCCGGACCGGCCCGGATCAGCGCCGGTGGCGACAAGATCCTTCCCTTCCCGATGATGGTGGGCGGCACCGACACCAAGAACTGAGGATTCCGTGAGCCGGTTCCGCTTCGCCCTGCTTGGCAGTGGCAGCCGAGGCAATGCCACGGTGGTCGAGGCCGGCGCCACCCGCGTGCTGGTGGACTGCGGCTTCTCGGTCCGCGAGATCGGCGCCCGCGCCCAGAGCATCGGCCTGGATCCGGCCAGCCTGGATGCGATCCTGGTCACCCACGAGCACAGCGATCACATTGCCGGCGTGGCGCGCCTGGCCCGCGCCCATGGCATCCCGGTGTACCTGACCGATGGCACTGCCTCGACCCGCAGCGACTGGGCGGGCTGCACGCTGCGCACGCTCTCGCCGCACGCGGCCTTCACGCTGGGCGAGATCGAGGTGCAGCCCTTTCCGGTGCCGCACGACGCCCGCGAACCCTGCCAGTTCACCTTCGTCCATGCCGGCCGACGCCTGGGGATCGTCTCGGACCTGGGCTGCATCACCCCGCACGTCGTGCGCAGCCTGGATGCCTGCCAGGCGCTGCTGCTCGAGTGCAACCACGACGTCGACATGCTGGCGGTCGGGCCCTATCCGGAGAGCCTGAAGCGCCGTGTCGGCGGGAACTGGGGTCACCTGTCGAACGCGCAGGCGGCCGGCCTGCTGCGCAGCATCGATCGCTCGCGCCTGGGCAGCCTGGTCCTGACCCACCTGTCGGAAAAGAACAACACGCCGCAACTCGCGCGCGCCGCCATCTGCGAGGCGCTGGACGAGGACCCGGACTGGTGCGTCTGCGCCGAGCAGGAGCGCAGCTCGGGCTGGCGGGAAATCGACTAGGCGAAGGCTCGCGGCGCGGTTTTGCGCCGTTTGCGGTGCCGCTTCCGACGTCGTGCGGGCGGCACAGCCCGCGCCTAAAGGCGGTTTTCGTGTCGCCGCGCCGCGGGGCGGATAAAATTGCGCTCCCCTTCGTGTCATCACCTCGCGCGTCGCCATGACCGTTCTCGTCGTCCCTTCGGCCACGCGTCTTTCCGCGTTTCGCATCGCGCGCCTGCTCGACCGCCTCGCGCCGCGGGTGCCCGGCCTGAGCGGCCTGCTGGCGCAGGACTTCTTTCTCGTGCAGGGCGAGGCCGATCCGGCCGCGCTGCGCCGCCTGTTGGGCGAGGGTCCGACCGCTCTTCCCGATGGGGAGGGGCGCCTGTTCGTGGTGCCGCGCCTGGGCACGGTCTCGCCCTGGAGCAGCAAGGCTACCGACATCGCCCGTGTCTGCGGCCTGGACCGCGTGCAGCGCATTGAGCTGGCGCGGGTGGTGGTGCCACAGGGAGCGCAGGCCATTCCGCCGGAGGCCTGGGGCGAGCTGCATGATCCGATGATGGAGTCGGTGCTCGTCGAGACCGATCAACTGGCGCACGTGTTCGACACCCAGCCACCGCGCCCGCTGCGCCGCGTGCCGGTGCTCTCGGGCGGACGCGACGCGCTGGTCGTCGCCAACCGCGACTGGGGCCTGGCCCTGTCCGAGGAGGAGATCGACTACCTGGTCCAGCACGCGCTGAAGTCCAAGCTGGATCCGAGCGACGCCGAGCTGATGATGTTCGCGCAGGTCAATTCCGAGCACTGCCGGCACAAGATCTTCAACGCCGAGTTCAGCGTGGACGGCGAGGCACAGCCGCTGTCGCTGTTCCAGATGATCAAGGAATCGCACAAGGCCTCGCCGCAGGGCGTGCTCTCCGCCTACGTCGACAACGCGGCCGTGATCGAGGGCTTCGAGGCCATGCGCTGGTTCGCCGAAGGCGACCACGTCTGGCGCGGGCACGACGAGCCGGTGGGCATCCTCATGAAGGTGGAGACGCACAACCACCCGACCGGCATCTCGCCGCACCCGGGCGCCGCCACCGGTGCCGGCGGCGAGATCCGCGACGAGGCGGCGACCGGTCGTGGCGGCCGGCCCAAGGCCGGACTCTGCGGCTTCACCGTCGCCAACCTGCACATCCCCGACTTCGTGCAGCCCTGGGAGGCGGCGCTGCCGCGCCCGCCGCGCATGGCGCCGGCGCTGACGATCATGCTCGAGGCGCCGATCGGGGCGGCGGCCTACAACAACGAATTCGGACGCCCGAACCTCGCCGGCTACTTCCGTACCTTCGAGGCGATCACTGCCGACGGCCGCAACCGTGGCTATCACAAGCCGATCATGATCGCCGGCGGCTACGGCAACATCCGGGTTCCCCACGTGCACAAGCTGCCCGTGGTCGAAGGCGCGCAGCTGGTCGTGCTCGGCGGCCCGGCGATGCTGATCGGGCTGGGTGGCGGTGCGGCCAGCTCGATGGCCACCGGCACCTCGAGCGCCGAGCTGGATTTCGCCTCCGTGCAGCGCGCCAACCCCGAGCTGGAGCGCCGCTGCCAGGAAGTGATCGACGCCTGCTGGGCGATGGGCGATCACAACCCGATCCTGTCGGTGCACGACGTCGGTGCCGGCGGCATCTCCAATGCGCTGCCCGAGCTGGTGCACGCGGACGATCGCGGCGGCCATTTCCGCCTGCGCAGCGTGCTCAGCGCCGATCCCGCGCTGTCGCCGATGGAGATCTGGTGCAACGAGTCGCAGGAGCGCTACGTGCTCGCGGTGCGGCCCGAGGGCGTGGCGGTGCTGCAGGGCTTCTGCACGCGCGAACGCTGCCCGATGGCGGTGGTCGGCACCGCCACCGCGGAGCGTCAGCTCATCGTCGAGGACGATGACGGCAGCTGTCCGGTCGACATGCCGATGCCGGTGCTGCTGGGCAAGCCGCCGCGCCTGTCCCGCAGCACGCGGCGCGCCTCGTCGGCGGCGGTGCCGTTCGCGCTGCCGGAGGATTTCGGACAGGCCGCACGACGCGTGCTGCAGCACCCGACGGTGGCCGCCAAGCAGTTCCTGATCACGATCGGCGATCGCAGCGTCGGCGGGCTGAGCGTGCGTGACCAGATGGTCGGCCCCTGGCAGGTGCCGGTGGCCGATTGCGCGGTCACCGCGACCGGCTTCGAGGCCACCACCGGCGAGGCCATGAGCATGGGCGAGCGCCCGGTGCTCGCGCTGCTCGACGCCCCGGCCTCCGGCCGCATGGCGGTGGGCGAGGCGATCACCAACATCATGTCGGCGCGCATCGCCGCGCTGTCCGATGTGCGCCTGTCCGCCAACTGGATGGCCGCCTGCGGCCAGGGCGACGAGGACGCGCGCCTGTTCGACACGGTGCGCGCGGTGGGCGCGGAGCTGTGCCCGCAGCTGGGCATCGCGATTCCGGTCGGCAAGGATTCACTGTCGATGAAGGCGGTGTGGCAGGACGGCGAGACGGTGCACACGCAGACTGCGCCGCTGTCGCTGATCGTCTCCGCCTTCGCGCCGGTGCTCGATGTGCGCGCCACCCTCACGCCGCAGCTGCGGCTGGACGCCGGCCCCTCGGCGCTGGTGCTGATCGACCTCGGCGGCGGCCGCAACCGGCTCGGCGGCTCGATCCTCACCCAGGTGTATTCGCAGCTGGGCGAGATCGCGCCGGATCTCGACGATCCCGGGCAGCTCAAGGCGGCGTTCGAGCTGGTGCAGCGCTGGAACGCGGACGGCCGCGTGCTGGCCTGCCACGACCGCTCCGACGGTGGCCTGCTGGCGACGCTGTGCGAGATGGCCTTCGCCGGTCACTGCGGCCTGCGGGCGAGTGGGCTCGACGCGGCCGGCTGGTTCTCCGAGGAGCTTGGCATCGTGCTGCAGGTGCGGGCGGCCGATGCCGAAGCCCTGATCGCCGAAGCCGGCGCGCTGGGCCTGACGGCGCTGCAGGTGGGCGCGCCGCGCGAGGACGACCGCATCGTCATCGTCGGCCCCAACGGCAAGGAGCTGCTGGACGAGGCGCGCAGCACCCTGTTCAAGACCTGGTTCGAGACCAGCTACCGGATCGCGCGGTTGCGCGACAACCCCGGATGCGCGGACGAGGAGTTCGAATCCGCCGGCCGCTTCAGCGATCCCGGACTGGGCGTCTGGCTGAGCTTCGACCCGGCGCCGCGCGCGATGCCTTCCGGATCGCGCCGGCCGCGCGTGGCGGTGCTGCGCGAGCAGGGCGTCAACGGCCAGGCCGAGATGGCCTGGGCCTTCCACGCGGCGGGTTTCGAGGCGGTGGACGTGCACATGTCGGACGTGCTCGAAGGGCGGGTCCGGCTCGACGGCTTCCAGGGCCTGGCCGCCTGCGGCGGCTTCTCCTACGGCGACGTGCTCGGCGCCGGGCAGGGCTGGGCCAAGACCATCCTGTTCAATGCGCGCGGTCGCGACGCCTTCCAGGAATTCCTCGCCGACACCGGCAAGTTCGCGCTCGGCGTGTGCAACGGCTGCCAGATGTTCGCGGCCCTGCAGGAACTGGTGCCGGGCGCATCGCGCTGGCCGATGTTCCGTCGCAACCGCTCTGAGCAGTTCGAGGCGCGCTGGACGATGGTGGAAGTCCTGGAGTCGAAGTCGATCCTGTTCGCCGGCATGGCCGGCTCGCGCCTGCCCATCGCGGTATCGCACGGCGAGGGCCGCGCCGAGTTCCGCGTCGATGCGCACCTGGCCGCGCTGCAGGCCAACGCACAGGTCGCGATGCGCTTCGTCGACAACGCCGGCGAAGTCGCCACGCGCTACCCGGCGAACCCCAACGGCTCGCCCTCCGGCGTGACCGCGATCTGCAACGAGGACGGCCGCATCACCATCCTGATGCCGCATCCGGAGCGCACCATCCACGGCGTGACGGGCTCATGGTGGCCGGAGTCGGCGCGCGCGGCGCGCACGCCCTGGTTCCGTCTGTTCGAGAACGCACGCAGCTGGGTCGGCTGATGCCGACGCGGCACCGGTAGCCGGGACATCCGCCTCGCCACCGGGGCGCGTTGCCGTCGCTGCCGCCCCGGATCGCGCCCGGACTACTTCGAGGGAGCCGCCTCCAGCGCCTCGACCAGCAGCACGAGCGTCGCCCGCGCGAAGGCCCACATGTTGGTCACGCGATCCTCCTGGCCGGTCCGCAGCGTGCGCACGAGGTTCACCGGCCCGGTGATCGCCATGCAGGTATGGCCGGATGGATCGCCGTAGGGATTGGGCGGGCCTGCAGCGCCCGTCTCGGACAGGCCCCAGGTCACGCCCTCGTGCCGCGCCAGCATCGCGCGGCACAGGATCTCCGCGTAGGGCTCGGAGCTGGAACGCACCCCCTGCTTGCGCAGCTCCTTCATGTCCAGCTGCACCAGCGAGCGGATCGAGTCGAAGGAGTAGGTGATGGCGCCGCCGACGTAGTACGCCGAAGCGCCGGGCACCGCGAGCAGGCTGGCGGAGACCAGGCCGCCGGCGGAGGTCTCGGCGACCACGATCCTTTCGCCGCGCGCCTTGAGCAGCTCGCCGGCGCGGCGCCCCATTTCGAAGATGTCGTTCATGCAGTGTTCCCGAGCGTCGATGAAGTGAGAGTGGGGCCGGCGCGGCGGGCCGCGCAGGCATCGGCGACATTGTCGCGCAGCAGTTCGACCAGGCGCAGGATGCCGGGTCCGGCGTAGTCGCGATCGGCATAGATCAGGTACAGCGTGCCCACGCGTTCCTGCGCGCCGTCCAGCGCCAGCGGCACGACCGCGCCCGCGGCCAGTTCGTCCGCGATCTTGTCCTCCGGCAGCCAGGCGAAGCCGTGGCCCGCGCACACTGCCGCGATGGAGGTGGCCATGTGGCTTACCGTCCAGCGCTGCTTGGCTTCCAGGCTCAGCGGCGTGGCCGCGCGCTGGCTGCCGGAGTCGCGCACCACGATGTGGCGATGCGCGCGCAGGTCGGCCTGGCTCGGCGGACGGCCGAGGTGATGCAGGGGATGTCCTGGCGCGGCGACCAGCAGCAGCCGCATCTGCATCAGCGGCTCGCCGAGAAAGCCGGGCGGCACCTGCGGGGCGATCGCGATGTCGGCCTCGCCTTTCAACAGGCACTCGGCGGTGCCGCCAAGCACCGACTCGATCAGCTCGATGCGCGTGTGCGGACTCTCGTCGCCGAAGCGCGCGAGCGTGCGCAGCAGCAGGCCGGTGGGAAAGATGATTTCCACCGCGAGCCGGATCTCCGCCTCCCAGCCTGCGGACAGGGAGCCGGCGGCGCGCTCGAGGCTGGCGGCCTCGTCGAGCAGGGCGCGCGCGCGCCGGTAGAGCAGGGTGCCGGTCGGCGTGAGCACGGACTTGCGTCCCTGCACCTCGAAGACCTTCACGCCGAGCTGCGACTCGATCTTCTGCACGGCATAGGTGATGGCCGACTGGCTCTTGTGCAGGGCCGCGGCCGCCTGCGCATAGCCGCCGGCGTCGACCACCGCCGTCAGGGCGCGCCATTGCTCGATTCTGATTTTGGGGACGGACATTATCCAAAAATTAGTTAAGAATGTGCCTAATATTGAACTTTTTTATTGGTTTTACAAATTATTTAATAGGCACACCCCAAGCCGAACCCCCAGCCAAGGAGATGTGCCATGACTTCCCCGATCCCCACCAGCCCCCGACTTCTGCAGATCAACGCCAGCCTCCACCAGGGCCAAGGCCAGTCCACCCGGATGGCCGAGGGCTTCGTGGCCGCCTACCGCGAATGTCACCCGGGCACTGAACTGGTGATCCGCGATCTCGCCGGCGATGCGGTGCCCCATCTCGACGCGCGCCGATTCGGCGCCTTTCTCGCGCCGGCCCAGGAGCGCACGCCGGAGCAGCAGGCAGTGGTCGCGTACTCGGATGCCCTGATCGACGAGCTGCGTGCCGCGGATGTCGTGGTGCTGGGCCTGCCGATGTACAACTTCGGTGTGCCGTCCCAACTCAAGAGCTACTTCGATCACATCGCCCGGGCCGGGGTGACCTTCCGCTACACGGCGAACGGGCCGGAGGGCCTGCTCAAGAACAAGAAGGCCTACGTCTTCGCCGCGCGCGGCGGGCTGTACGCCGGCACGCCGCTGGATACGCAGACCGGCTACGTGCGCGACTTCCTGCGCTTCATCGGCATCGAGGACGTGGAATTCGTCTACGCCGAGGGCCTGGCGATCAGCCCGGAGACAAAGTCCCGCGCGCTCGAGCAGGCTGCGGATTCCATCACGCGGCTCGCCGCGTAAGCCATCGCGACATCCGCAACTGAAAGGAGAACCGCCGTGAACCTGATCCAGACCCTCGCCGCCCCCACCGGTCGCGTCCTGCTCGCCCTGCTGTTCCTGCTCGCCGGTGTACAGAAGATCGGCGGCTACGAGGGCACGCTCGCGTACATGACCTCCCAGGGCGTTCCGGCCTTCATGCTGCCGCTGGTGATCGCGCTGGAGGTGCTCGGAGCGCTGGCGATCATGGTCGGCTGGAAGACGCGCATCGTCGCCTTCCTGCTCGCCGGCTTCAGCCTGGTCTCGGCGGCCCTGTTCCACCTCCAGCCCGACGACGCGGTGCAGATGACGATGTTCCTCAAGAACGTCTCGATCGCCGGCGGCTTCCTGCTGCTGGTCGCGCATGGCGCCGGCGCCTGGAGCCTCGACAACCGGCGCCGCTGAGCGCCCCCGCCCGGGCCAGACCCGGGCTTCCACCCGGCGCGCGGCCGCGCTGGCAAGAGCGCGCCCTGCCCCGCTTCCACGGAGAACCGCATGAACACGCAGATCGAATCCCGCTTCCGCACGCTCGCCCGAGTCATCCCCTCGGTGGAGACCTCGGACGGCGCCGGTGTGAAGCTGCGCCGCAGCATCGGCAACCAGCGCGGCCTGTACCTGGACCCGTTCCTGATGCTCGACGAATTCGGCACCGACAATCCGGGGGACTACATCGCAGGCTTTCCGGCGCACCCGCATCGCGGCTTCGAGACGGTCACCTACATGCTCGACGGTCGCATGCAGCACAAGGACCATCTCGGCAATGTCGGCGACCTCGGACCCGGCGGCGTGCAATGGATGACGGCCGGGCGTGGCGTGATCCACTCCGAGATGCCGCTGCAGGAGAGCGGGCGCATGCGCGGCTTCCAGCTGTGGCTCAACCTGCCGGCGAAGGAAAAGATGAAGGCGGCGTGGTATCGCGACATCCCTGCCGACGAGATCCCGCAGGTCGAACTGGCCGGCGGCGGGCGGGTGAAGGTGATCGCGGGCCGCGTGAAGGTCGGTGATGCGCAGGTCGACGGCCCGATCAATTCGCCGGCACGGCCCCTGAGCACCGATCCGCTCTATCTGGACCTGCACCTGCGGGCGGGCACGCGTTTCGAGCAGGCCATCGCCGAGACGCACACGGTCTTCGCGTATGCCTACGAAGGCGCGGCGATCGTCGGCGAGGGCGAATCCGCGCGCGAGCTCCCTGCGCAGGCGGCGGGCGTGCTGTCGGAAGGCGGGCGCGTGGTGATCACCGCCGGAGCGCAGGACGTGCGCCTGATCCTGGTCGCGGGCCGGCCGCTGCACGAACCCATCGTGCAGTACGGTCCCTTCGTGATGAACACGCGCGAACAGATCGAGCAGGCGATCCAGGATTACCAGCGCGGCGAGTTCGGCACGCAGGCGGCCGGCGACCTGCGCTGAGCATCGCGCCCTACGGCGCGGCGAGGTCGCGCCGGAAGGCCTTCGGCGTCACGCCGGTCCAGCGCTTGAACGCGCGCGTGAAGGCGCTCTGCTCGGAGTAGCCGAGCAGCAGCGCCACCTCCGCGATGCCCATGCCGTGATCGGCCAGGTGCTGCTCGGCGAGTCGGCGGCGCGTGTCGTCACGCAGTTCGCGAAAACCCAGTCCCAGCGCGTCGAGCCGGCGGTGCAGGGTGCGTGGCGAGGTGTGCAGCGCATTGGCGATGCGGTCGAGGTCGACCTCGCCATCACGCACCGTGGCGGCTACCGCGCGACGCACCGCCTGCTCGAGATCGCCGGCCTGCGGCAGGTCGGCGAGCAGGCGCGCGGCCTGCTGTTCGAGCAGATCCAGCAGTGCCTCGTCGGGCTGGCGCAGCGGACGCGAGAGCAGGGACAGCGGCAGGCGTACGCGCGTGGCGTCCTGCTGCCAGCGCACCTCGCCGCCGAAATAGCGGCGATACGGCGCACTGGTGGCGGGCGGCTCGTTGACGAAGTGGACAGCCTGCACGGCCGCATCGGCGATGCCGGTGACATCGCGCGCGAACTGCACCAGCGCGGTGATCGCGGTCTCGTCGACCAGGCGGCCCGGGCGGCCGTTCTCGGTGCCCCATTCGAGTGTCACCGCATCGCCATGCGCGTCGATGCGCAGCGGGCTGACGTCGTAGACCAGGCGCTGGTAGCGGTGCAGGCGCGTCAGCGCCGCGCCGAGCGTGCCGCAGGCGAGCAGCACGTACCCCATCACGCCGAAGTGGCGCGGCGTCACGCTGCGGCCGAGATGCAGGCCGAGATCGTCATCGCCCAGGTGGCGCGCAGCCTTTTCCAGGTGCTGCCGCCAGCGCTGCACCGGATAGCGGCCGGGCACCGCCCCGGCCGGTGCGGGCGCCGGTTCGCCGAGCAGCCGTGCCGCGTCCACGCCCTTTCGCTCGAGGTACTCGTAGAGCAGGCGCACATAGGTTGCCGGCACCACGCCGCGAGCCGGCGGCGGGCGCCTGGTCGAGGAATGCACGGTGTCGCGGCCCTTCACCTCGCGCGCATCGCCTCTCGCACCCGCGGCCCGCACTGCATGCCGCAAGGCAGGGCGTTCGGACTGGTCCTGCGATTCATGCTGTGTCCCCATGTCCGGGCTGCCCGAGTCGGCGCCGAGTGTGGTCGTCATCCCGTGTCGCGTCCATGGCGAATGCCGGCCAATGAAAGGCCGCGAGATGGACGGGATGTTGCTCGGCCCGGCGTCACTGGATCAGGCCTTGTCCGAGTATTTGGCTGCATGCCGAGCTGCGGGCGGCGCGATGCCGGGAGTGGCCTCGACCGATGAGCTCAATGCCTTGCGCGCAGAGCGGGGTGAGGAGTCGGATCGCTTGTTCATCGACATGATGATCGGGCATCCCGCGGGTGACCTGCCAATGGCGGACTTCGCATCCAGATACGCTGAGACGCCCCAGGTGCGGGCGCTGGCAACCAGCCTGCGATTGGAGCAGGACCGGGAAATCCACTACCTGAGAGGACTGCTGTCCTGGCGGTTTTCTCCACGATTGTGATCCGCATTGCGGCCAGTCGTGACGGGCTGGAACTGGTACGACAGCGACCGTTCCAATCTTGAGCTCGCGCGATTCGCGAACCGACCGCGAACCAGCCCGGAGCGGGCTTACGGTCCTCCAGATTGCTCGCCCAGGATCGGACGTTCAACTGCGCTGCTCCAGCTTTCTGGCCTGGGACCTGAGAAAATGCCGGGATGAAAATCGAACGGGACATCCACGAGTCTTTCTGCACCGTCTACGCGCAGGCCGTAGTGCGCTTCATCGTTACCGGCATCAATGAAGACTTGTCGTTTGATCCGCAGGCTCAGCGCTTCATCTCGCAACAGATCGATGACGATATCGACCCCTCCGCCTGCGAATGGTGGGTGGGCGATGACTGGAAGTCGTTTGTCGGGCCGCTGGCGTGTGTTTCTGACTTGGCCCACCCGCGATTTTCAGAGGATGCGCTGAGCAAGGCGATCATTTTTGCCCTGAAGAAATCCGCGACCGGCAAGCGCATGAGCCAGATTCTGGCCGGGCTCGACTAAGTCGCCGATTTGCATGGCAGCCAACAGGCAGCGGATACATGCATCGGCAAGTCAGCCTGTCACGAGCCTCCGCGAAGGGTGCTGGGTGCGGATCTGCCATTGGACGCGCGCCAGCGCCAAGTAGACGTCGAGGATGGTCAGTCTTCGATAGCGATAAGTCCCGATAGCTGCATGGCCCGGTTGATGCCCGCACACGCGTGGTGCCGCGGCGGGCGATCCGGTCTGTCCCTGTCGCCCGTCGACGGCGGCGAGCGCCGTAGGAACTTGTCCTCGACGGAGTGCGAATTCACTTTGCTTCGTGCATCTCGGGCCTGCCAAGCCACCGCATGAATTCCGAATGGCTCGTTACGTCCAGGCTCGGTGCCCGAAGGTTCGAGCAAGGATGCCCGGCTTCAGCTTCCAGTCCTCGCCGAACGCCTCCGCTTTGGGGAGCGGGCGTCGAGATCACCTCATCGAGAAGCACATGAATAAGCGCAACAATTTGTGCGACGGTGCCCCAATTTGCAGCCTTTGATTCACCGGCATGTTTGGCATTTGAAGCCTTGAACGTTCTTTTCGGGCTTTGATTTCTGGCCCCACGACTGCCCACTGCGGCCGCTCCCCGGGTTGGCGACAAATGTCAAAACCACGGCGGGGCCGGTCAATCCGCGAAGGACGCCGTGGCGCAGCATCGTCGGGGTCGGATCGAGGAGACCGGATGATGGAATCCCTGCTGCAGATGCTCGGCCCCGAGGTGGACTGGAAGCAGGTCCTGCTGATCGGCATGTCGCCGGTCTTTCTGATCGCGTTTGCCATCGAGTGGCAGGTGATGCGCGGGCGCGGCCGGCGCGCGCAGTTCGAGTGGCCCGACATCCTGGCCAACCTCTCGCTGGGCGGCAGCTACCAGGTGTTCGAACTGGCGGCGCATCTGCTGATCACCGGCGTGGCGACGGCCTGGGTCTACCAGCACCGGCTATTCGACGTGCCGGTGAATGGCTGGACGATCCTGCCGATCTTCGTTGGCGTGGAGTTCTGCTACTACTGGTTCCACCGCACCAGCCACCGCGTGCGCTGGTTCTGGTCGGCGCACGTCGTGCACCACTCGAGCGAGCGCATGAACTTCACCACGGCGATGCGCCAGAGCCTGCTGTACTCGATCACCGGCTGGTGGCTGTTCTTCTGCCCGCTGATCTTCCTCGGCGTTCCGCCGGCGGTGGTGTTCTTCCTGTACGCGGTGGACCTCTGTTACCAGTACTTCGTGCACACCGAGTCGGTGGAAAAACTGCCGCGATGGATCGAGTACGTGTTCGACACCCCCTCGCACCACCGTGTCCACCATGGCCGCAACGCGCAGTACATCGACAAGAATTACGGCGGCGTTCTGATCCTCTTCGATCGCTGGTTCGGCACCTGGGTGCAGGAGCGGGAGCCGGTCGAGTACGGCATCGCCGTGCGCCCGCCGCGCAGCGCGAATTTCCTGGTGCTGAACTTTCACGAGTTCGCCGACATGTGGCGCGACGTCTTCCGCGCCGGTCCGCTCGCGCTGCGCCTCAAGCATCTGTGGGCGCCGCCCGAGTGGTCGCGGCCGGCGCTCGCCGGACCCACGAAGCCCTGAAGATCCGGCTGTGCTGGCCCCTCGCCGAGGGGCGTTGCCAGCCAGCCCCCAGGGATCCCTGCGCAGGCTGCGTCGCCACGCTGCATCCGCAGGCACGACGCCTTTGGCCGCTACGCTGCTTCGCTCCTTGCCCGGCCGGATGGGCGCCGGCTCACTGCGAGATGCTGCCGCCGTCCGCGACCAGGATGCTGCCGTTGCAGTAGGTCGATTCGTCGGAGCCGAGGAACAGCACGGCGTAGGCCATCTCGTCAGGAGTGCCCGGACGTGCGGAGGGCGAGATCATCTTGGCGGTGGCCGGATCGTTGAACAGCGGCGTGACCGAGGCCACCATGCCGGTGTCGATGAAGCCCGGACACAGGCAGTTCGAGCGGATGCCGTCCTTGATGTAGGTGACGGCCAGCGAACGCGTGTAGTTGATGATGGCGCCCTTGCTCGCGGTGTAGGCGTGCGCGTTGGGCACGCCGATCATCCCGTAGATGGAGGCCAGGTTGACGATCGAGCCCTTCTTCTGCGCCTGCATCTGCGGGATCGCATAGCGACACATGTAGAACAGCGAGTCGAGGTTGATCGCCATCACCTCGCGCCACTTCTCGGGCTCGCAGGTGGCGGTCTCGTTCATCGAGCCCGGGCTCTGCTGCTCCCAGCTGTAGCCCACGCCGGCGGCGTTGACCAGGATGTCGACGCGGCCATAGGCGTCCATCGCCGCCTTGAAGGCGGCCTGCGCCCCTTCGGCCTTGGACAGGTCGGCGCCGAAGGACCCGGCCTCACCGCCGGCCGACTTGATGTCCCGCGCGACGGCCTCGACCTTGGCGGCGGTACGCGATACGCAGAACACCTTGGCGCCCTCACGCGCCAGCAGCTTGGCCGTGGCCTTGCCGATGCCGTCGCCCGCGCCGGTCACCAGTGCGACCTTGCCCGAAACTCGCCCCATGATCCTGTCTCCAAAGGTGGTTCTCCCCGGGCCGGAACCCGGGGGTGGATGGAAAGTCGGCCGAGCGTAGGACAATATTGCCCGACCAACAACGGGACGGCGGGCCGCCGACGGGGTTGAGGATGGATCCATACGAAGGGAGAAAAAGGAGCATGAGCACCGCGATCGTGGGCCCGCGCGCCGCGAGCAGTGGTGCGCGCAAGGGAAGCGTCGCGGCCGCTGTAGCATCATCCGAGCCGTCGGCCGGAGAGGGGCAGGCGCACGGCCCAAGCTCGCCCGACCAGGTGGTCGAGGCGATCAAGCACGGCATCCTGCTCGGCCGCTTCGTGCCCGGACAGCGCCTGATCGAAGCCGACATGACCCGCGATCACCACGTCAGCCGAGGCCCGGTGCGCGAGGCGCTCAAGCGCCTTTCCGCCGAAGGCATCGTCGCGCTGAGCCGCCATCGCGGCGCCTATATCCGCCTGCTCACGCGCCGCGAGGTGGTGGACATGCTGCAGGCGCTGCAGGCGGTGGTCGGACTTGCGGCGCGACTGGCCGCGATGCACATGAAGAAGCCGGAGCATCGCGCCCTGCTGAAGGCCGCGTTCGAGAAGCTCAGCGAACACGGACCCACCGGTGATCGCGTGCTGCAGTCGATCGATCGCAATGCCTTCTACGAGGCGATCTTTGCCATCGCCGGCAACCGCGAGCTGGTGCGCATCCATCCGGCGGTGCCGACACAGATCCTGCGCATGCAGGTGTATCCGTACCTGTCGATGGCGGATCGCGAGCGCCAGTTCGCGGACTATCGCCTGCTGTACGACGCGATGCGCACCGGCAACAGCCGCGAGGCCTACCGGATCGTGGTGAGCCATCTGCGGCGCAGCCGCATGCAGGTGAAGAGCCTGCCGGACGAGGCCTTCGCCGCCGAATAGCGGTCGGTCCATCCGCATCCGTCGATCACTTCCAGGGGGCTGCCTGCTGTCCGTTCCTTGCGCGATCGATCGTCGCAAGAGATGCACTACCGTGCAGGTCAGGTATCTCTCAGGAAGGTCTCCGCCATGTGCCCGCGACCGTATTTCTCTCGTTCCAGGTAGAAATTCGGGGCGATCCCTTGTGGCGCGCAGGATTTCGGGAGCGAAGCGGGCTTGCGTCGTGGCACCGAAGCTGCACTATTATGCAGAACGCACGGGGCCTGCCGGATGGCCTTCGCCGTGACCCGTCGTCCCACGCCGTCTTCCCACCGAGGAACCGCCATGCCCTTGAGCGATCGCTACGATTTCCCGCCGAAGCACGTCAGTGTCCTGGGCTCGAAGATGCACTACATCGAGACGGGGCCGGCGGAGGGGCGGGTCGTGCTGTTCCTGCACGGCAACCCGACCTCGTCCTACCTGTGGCGCAACATCATTCCGCATGTCGCGGGCACGGCGCGTTGCATCGCGCCGGACCTGATCGGCTTCGGCAAGTCCGACAAGCCGGACCTGCCCTACCGCTACGAGGACCAGGTGCGCTACGTCGATGCCTTCATCGAGGCGCTCGGCCTGAAGGAAGTCGTGCTGGTGATCCACGACTGGGGTTCGGCCATCGGCCTGAACTGGGCCCGGCGCCATCCCGGGCGCGTGGCCGGCATCGCCATGATGGAGTTCATCTCCCCGGTGAAATCCTGGAACGACTGGCCGGAGGAGATCCGCCCGCTGTTCCAGGCCTTCCGCACGCCGGGTGCCGGCGAGGAACTGGTGCTGGACCAGAACGTGTTCATCGAAAAGGTCCTGCCCGGCGCGGTCGCGCGCGGCCTGACCGAGGCCGAGATGGCGCACTACCGGGCGCCATTCACCGAGCGCGCGTCGCGCCAGCCGATGCTGAGCCTGCCGCGCGACCTGCCCATCGAGGGTCAGCCGGCCGACGTGGTGGCGACGATTCAGGCCTACATGGACTGGCTGCAGGTTTCACCGGTACCCAAGCTGCTGTTCTGGGGGACGCCGGGCATCCTGGTCACCCCGGCCGACGCGGCGCGCTACGCGCGGACAATGCCGAACCTGGAGAGCGTGGATATCGGCGCGGGCCTGCACTACGTCCAGGAAGACAATCCGGACCTGATCGGCTTGCGCATCGCGGCCTGGATGGCGCGCCTGCCGGCGGTGTAGCGACGCGGCCGGCGCCGCATTCAGCGGCGCTTGCCCAGCCCGCCCGGACTGGCGAAGGGCGCGGCGGCCGCAATCCCGGGCCACTGCGCGGGATCCAGGTAGCTGTGGTCCTCGACGATGCGCCCGTCGCGAATGGTGAGCACGGCGCAGAACGGTGAGAAGAAGTCCGGGCGGGCATCGTCGAGGATCACCGCCTCGAGCACCACGGTCTGCTCGCCGCAGACATGGACGCGGTCGATATGCATGCGGCGCCGCGGCGCCGCGGCGAGAATCGCCCGCTCGACGGCCAGGAACGGGTCCTGGCCGTGGACTTCGCCGCCGGTCATGTAGAGGTCGACGCCGGGGGCATACACCTCGAGCACGAGCTTCTCGACGTCGGTGTTGTAGTAGTGCTCGTAGCGGCGCACCACGTCGAGCAGTCCGCGCTCGTGTTCGCTGCGGGCGGTCCAGCGCGCATCGTCGACCATGGCGTTCTCCTCGGGAGGGCTGCCGCCGAGTATGGTCGCGCCATCGCCGGCTGCCGAGTGCCGCTTGTCGAGATGCGCTGCGCCCGCGACCATCGGGGTATCCACCCCGGAGGGAACCCAAGGAGAACCGGTCCATGTTCGAGTCCAGCCCCCGCCTCGTCGAACTCCAGCAGCGCCTGGAGGATTTCATGGCGCAGCACATCTATCCCAACGAGCGGCGCTACTACCGGGAGTCGGAGATCGCGGGCCCCTGGGGCGTGCAGGCGGTGATCGAGGAGCTCAAGCCGCTGGCGCGCAAGCAGGGCTTGTGGAACCTGTTCTTCACGCATCAGAGCGGGCTCGACAACCTCGAGTACGCCTCGCTGTGCGAGATCATGGGCCGCTCGCTGATGGCACCCGAGGTGTTCAACTGCAGCGCCCCGGACGTCGGCAACATGGAGGTGCTGCACAAGTACGGCACGCCCGAGCAGCAGCAGCGATGGCTGCGTCCGCTGCTCGACGGCGAGATCCGTTCGTCCTTTGCCATGACCGAGCCCGAGGTGGCGTCCTCGGACGCCACCAACATCGGCAGCCTGATCCGGCGCGACGGCGACGAGTATGTGATCAACGGCCGCAAGTGGTACACCACGAATGCCACGGATCCACGCTGCCAGATCATCATCTTCATGGGCAAGACGGATCCGGATTCGCCGGACCGGCATCGCCAGCAGTCGATGGTGCTGGTGCCGCGCGACACGCCGGGAATCCGCGTGCTGCGACCGCTGCCGGTGTTCGGGTTCTACGGTGTGCCCGATCGCGCCTCCGAAGTGGTGTTCGAGGACGTGCGCGTGCCGGTGGCCAACATGTTGCTGGGCGAAGGCCGCGGTTTCGAGATCGCGCAGGGGCGCCTCGGTCCGGGCCGCATCCACCACTGCATGCGCCTGATCGGTCTTTGCGAACGGGTGCTCGAGCGGCTGTGCCGCCGCGCGAACACCCGCACCGCCTTCGGGCGCACGCTGGCGCAGCAGACGGTGACGCTCGAACGCATCGCCGAGGCCCGTATCGCCATCGAGCAGACGCGGCTGCTCACGCTCAAGGCGGCGGCGATGATGGACAAGGCCGGCAACAAGGCGGCACGCGCGGAGATCGCGATGATCAAGGTCGCCGCGCCGCAGGTGGCGTGCCGCATCGTCGACTGGGCGATGCAGGTCTTCGGTGGCGGCGGCACCAGCAACGATCATTTCCTGACGGCGGCCTACGCCACCGCGCGCCTGCTGCGCCTGGCCGACGGTCCCGACGAGGTGCACCGCAACCAGATCGGCCGCATGGAAGTGGCGCGCCACCTTGGCAGCGACCCGGCGCGGACCGGTGGTGACGGCGACGTCCTGTCCGTGGCCGAGGTGGAGACGGAGTTCGCGCACCTGCGCCCCGGCGGCGCGGATTACCTCTGGGACCGGTAGGGGCGGGTCTCGACCGGCTGCCGTGAGCCGGGGGCGAAGACTGAATCCGGTTCAGAAGCCGTTCAACCGGCCCTCGTAGATTGGCAGTCGTGGGATTCCACGGAAGACGGCGAGGCGGACATGAAGAAGGTACTGGTTCTGGCGGGTGCTCTGATGGCGGGCCTGGCGGCTCCCGCGTTTGCCGGTGACCGTGACGAGGCGGCGCTGGGCAGTGTGCTTGGCGGTGTGGTCGGCGCCGTGGTCGGCAACGGCATGGGCGGCCAGGAAGGCGCCGTGATGGGCGCCGTGCTCGGCGCCGGCGTGGGTGCCTATATCGGCGCCGACGGCGATGACGGACGCCATCGCGGGCGGCGCCATTACGACAGCGGCCGCGGGCATGGCCATGACTACCACTATCGCGCGCCGCGCCACGTCTATCACCACGATGACCGCCGGTCGCAGCATGTGCACTACCGGAATCGGCACGACCGGGATCACCGCGACTGGAACCGTCGCGACTACGGCCATTCCCGTCACGAGCGCGGTCATGGCCGGCACGACCGCCGTCACGACGGGCGCCACGAGCGACGTGGGGACAGGCGCTGGTCGCGCTGAGTCACCGCGCGTTTGGCGACTTTCAAGGCCGGGCGTGAGCCTCAGCGCTCCCGCCCGGCATCCGCGCCGCCACGAAACGTCCGGCGGCGAAGCGGATGTATGCAAGGATTCAGGATCGCTTCAGCCCTGCGGCGTGAGGCTGAGCGGGCAGATCTGGGGATGACAAGGAGAAACACGATGCACAAGTTCCACAAGCTGATCATGGTGGCGGCGTTCGCACTCCCGCTTTCGGCATGGGCCGCGGACGGCGGCGCCGTGCTGGGTGGCGCCATCGGCGGCGCGGCCGGTGCGGGTGTCGGTTCCGAAATGGGCGGCACGCAGGGCGCCATCATCGGCGGTGCCCTGGGCGGTGCGGCCGGTGCGGCAATCGGCTCGGACGACTCCGATGGGCGCTCTGACCGGCACCACCATGATCACGACGATCACCATCACCACGACAACGGCAAGCACAAGGGCCACCACAAGAGAAAGCACCGGCACTGAGTGGTCTGCTGCAACGAAGAAAGGCGCCTTTTCGGCGCCTTTCTTCGTTGGACGAGAGGTCGTGTGATCAGCCGTCCTTCGTCTTTTCCTCGATCGCGGTGATGTCGCCCTGGGTGAACAGGTAGGTGCGCATGTGCCGGTCGAACACCGGGCTGACGCGGCGCAGGTATTCGAGACCCATGATGGCGTGCTCGATCTCCTCGTCGCGGTTGTGTTCCAGGATGGCGCGCAGCTGTCCGTCCAGGGTGGCGCCGGCACGCTGGTTGTACCAGTCGACCGCCTCGAGTTCTTCCTGGACCGATTTCACCGCACGCGAGAAATTGCGTGCGTCCTCGGTCATCTTGTCGTAGTCCTCATGCCATTCGGCGCTGGTTGCCATCGGGAACTCCGTGGGAAGGAGTGGCCGACGATAACCCAGTGGCGGCAGGCCGTGATACGGGCCGCGCCCGGTCCCGCTCACAGTCGGGCAGAAGTCCAGGCGCCCGAGCCAGAGCGATCCGGACCGCGCCCGGCGACTACGCCTTCTTGACGAATTCCGACTTCAGTCCCATCGCACCGATCCCGTCGACCTTGCAGTCGATGTCGTGATCGCCGTCGACGAGCCGGATGTTCTTGACCCGCGTCCCGACCTTGACCACGGACGACGAGCCCTTGACCTTCAGGTCCTTGATGATCGTCACCGTGTCGCCGTCGGCCAGGACATTGCCGTGCGCGTCCTTCACGACGCGCGACTGCGGCTGGTTGTCGGTGCCTGCCTGCTGCGCCCACTCGTGGCCGCATTCGGGGCAGACATGGAGATTGCCGTCCTCGTAGGTGAGCTCGGAGGCGCACTTCGGACAGGGGGGCAGGGCGGTCATGCTGCGGGTTCCTCGAGATTGCGGACCGGCCCGGGCCTGGCCCGGATCGCGGTCGATGGATCCGGTGGATTGGATGGATCCGCTGGATCGGTAGCGAAAAAAAGGGGCCGCGTCAGCGGCCCCCCGATTGCCTCGGCCGGATCAGGCAGCCATCTGCCGGAGCATGTACTGCAGCACGCCGCCGTGCTTGTAGTAGCTCCACTCCACCGGCGTGTTGATGCGCACCTTGGCCTTGAAGCTCACGCTCTTGCCATCGGCCTTCTTCGCGGTGACCGTGACTTCCTTGGCGCCGTCGCTGAGGCCGTCGAAGTCGAAGGTCTCGCTGCCGTCCAGGCCCAGCGAGACCGCGTTCTGGCCATCGACGAAGTTCAGCGGCAGCACGCCCATGCCGACGAGGTTGGCGCGGTGGATGCGCTCGAAGCTCTCGCTGATCACGGCCTTGACGCCAAGCAGGATGGTGCCCTTGGCTGCCCAGTCACGCGACGAGCCGGTGCCGTATTCCTTTCCGGCCAGCACGACCTGCGGCACGCCGGCGGCGACATACTTCATCGCGACGTCGTAGATCGGCTCGACCGGACCGGCTGCGCCGTTGAAGTGGCGTGACACGCCGCCCTCGACACCCGGCGTCATCGCATTCTTGATGCGCGTGTTGGCGAAGGTGCCGCGCATCATGATCTCGTGATTGCCGCGGCGCGATCCGAAGCTGTTGAAATCCGCGCGGGCGACGCCGTGCTCCTGCAGGTACTGGCCGGCCGGTCCGTCCTTCTTGATGTCACCGGCGGGGCTGATGTGGTCGGTGGTGATCGAGTCGCCGAGCAGGGCCAGGCAGCGCGCGTTCCGGATCGGCTGGATGCCCGGCGGGGTCATCGTCATGCCTTCGAAATACGGCGGATTCTGGATGTAGGTGCTCTTCGAATCCCAGGCGTAGGTCTCGGACTTGGTGACCTTGATCGACTGCCAGCGCGCATCGCCCTTGAGTACATCGGCGTAGCTGGCCTTGAACAGGTCGGCGGTCACGCTGCGGGCCACCGCGTCCTGGATCTCCTTGTTCGTCGGCCAGATGTCCTTGAGGAAGACGTCCTTGCCGTCCGCGCCCTGGCCCAGCGGCTCGGACGTGAGGTCGATGTCGGTGGTCCCGGCCAGGGCGAAGGCCACGACCAGGGGCGGCGAGGCGAGGTAGTTCATGCGCACTTCCTGGTGCACGCGGCCCTCGAAGTTGCGGTTGCCGGACAGCACGGCGGAGACGCTCAGCGTGTTGTCCTGGATGCCCTTGGAGATGGGTTCGTTGAGCGGACCCGAATTGCCGATGCAGGTGGTGCAGCCATACGCCGTGACGTAGAAGCCGAGATGCTCGAGATCCTCGATCAGGTTGGCCTTCTTGAGGTATTCGGTGACGGCCAGCGAGCCCGGCGCCAGCGAGGTCTTGACCCAGGGGCGCGACTTCAGACCCAGCGCGCGCGCCTTCTTGGCGAGCAGGCCGGCGCCGATCAGCACGCTCGGGTTGGAGGTGTTGGTGCACGAGGTGATGGCCGCGATCACGACCGCGCCATCCTTGAGCTGGTAGGTCTGGCCCTGGTCGGTGACCGTGGCCGGACCCTTCGACGGACGCGCCTTCTGCTCGGCCTCGAAGGCCTTGCGGAAGTTCGCCTTGATGTCGGGCAGCAGGACACGGTCCTGCGGACGCTTGGGGCCGGCCAGGCTCGGCTTGATCGTGCCCAGGTCCAGGTGCAGTACGTCGGTGTACTCCGCTTCCGGGGCATCCGGCGTCCACCACATGCCCTGGGCCTTGGCGTAGGCCTCGACGACGGCGATCTGCTCGTCGCTGCGACCGGTCAGGCGCAGGTAGTTCAGGGTCTCGTTGTCGATCGGGAAGATGCCGCAGGTGGCGCCGTACTCCGGGCTCATGTTGCCGATCGTGTTGCGATCGGACGCAGAGAGGTTGCCCAGGCCAGGCCCGAAGAACTCGACGAACTTCTCGACCACGCCGCGCGTGCGCAGCATCTCGGTGACGGTCAGCACCAGGTCGGTGGCGGTCGAGCCTTCGGCCAGCTTGCCGGTGAGGCGCACGCCGATCACTTCCGGGATCAGCATCGAGGACGGCTGGCCGAGCATCGCGGCCTCGGCCTCGATACCGCCCACGCCCCAGCCCAGCACGCCGATGCCGTTGACCATCGTGGTGTGGCTGTCGGTACCGAAGCAGGTATCGGGATAGAGCAGGCCGTCCTTGTCGAACACCACGCGCGCGAGGTACTCGATGTTGACCTGGTGGACGATGCCGGTATCGGGCGGCACCGCCTTGAAGTTCTTCAGCGCCTCCTGGCCCCAGCGCAGGAAGGTGTAGCGCTCCTGGTTGCGCTGGAATTCGATCTTGGCGTTGAGGTCCAGCGCGTCCTTGCTGCCGTAGTGGTCGATCATCACCGAGTGGTCGATGACCAGTTCCACGGGGCACAGCGGGTTGACCTTGGCCGCGTCACCGCCGAGCTTGCGGATCGCATCGCGCATGGCGGCGAGGTCGACCACGCAGGGCACGCCGGTGAAGTCCTGCAGGATCACGCGCGCCGGAGTGAAGTTGATGTCCTTGGGCACCAGCTTCCTGAAGTCCGCGCCGGCCAGGGCTTCGACATCGGCCCGGGTGGTGTTCACACCGTCCTCGTGGCGCAGGACGTTCTCCAGCAGCACCTTGATCGAGTACGGCAGGCGCGAGATGTTGAACTTCGGCTCGAGCGCCTTGAGATTGAAGTACGAATAGGTCTTGGACCCGACCTTGAGGCTGGCTTTGGACTTGAAGCTGTCCGACATGGCTGGAACTCCCGGAGTATCTGGCGGTGGCCGCGCCCCTTTGCGCGGGGGGCGAGATTATAGCCGGACCGGGTTCCGGCCCCGCCGCCCGGGCCTTCAGTGCTCTGCAGGGGCGAGCGCGGCGCGGTAGGCGCGCTCGATCGACTCGCCGAAACAGGCGAACACCACCCGTTCCGGCGCGCCTGCCGCCGCCAGCCCGGCGCGTACCTCGCGCACGGCAATCGCGGTGGCGGCATCGACCGGGTAGCCGTAGACCCCGCAGCTGATCGCCGGGCAGGCGAGGCTCTTCAGGCCCTGCCCGGTGGTGATGCGCATGCAGGCGCGGTAGCAGCGGGCCAGCAGCGCGGCCTCGCCATGACCGCCGTCCTGCCATACCGGGCCCACGGTGTGGATCACGTGGGCGGCCGGCAGGTCGAAGCCGGCCGTCAGACGTGCTTCGCCGGTCGGGCAACCGCCGAGCGTCCGGCAGAAGGCGAGCAGGCGCGGGCCCGCGGCGCGATGGATGGCGCAGTCCACCCCGCCGCCGCCGAGCAGGGTTTCGTTGGCCGCATTGACGATGGCATCGACCTGCAGCCGGGTGATGTCATCGCGGACGACCTCGATGCTTGGCATGTGAGGCCTCTTGCTTATCAGGTAGCGGGGCGCGACGAGCCTGCATAGGGCCCGCGCAGGCTGTCAATCGACGGCGGCCCGCAGGCAGATGCATCGCACGTCAGGGGCAAGGCAGGGGATCGGGCTAAAATCGCCGGCCGGTTCTGCACCGGTCCTGCACCGCGGCCGCAAGGCGCCGGGTGCCTTTATTGCAAGGAGTGGCGGGATCGCGCCGGAACACGCCGGGCACATCCGCCGCTCCACGGATGCTTCATGTGGCCGCTTGCCGCCCGGTTGCGGCTTTTGCGGCGCCGGCGGCGTCAGCAAGCGCGCTCGAGCGCATTCACGAGCGCATTCATAGGAATCAACGAGTGGATCGGGACGAAAAGATTGTCGCCAAGATGGGCCTTGCGCACCTGAAGACGGGTGCGCTGGAGCGCAACATCGCGCTGACCAAGCTCGGGTTCGGCGCCGGCACCAAGATCGTCGCGCACTCGATCGCCAACCTGTTTCGCGGCGAGATCTCGCGTAGCCAGTCGGACCGTGACTTCTACAAGCGCCAGGCGGAGATCCTTCGCGACGAGCTCGGCCAGCTCAAGGGCAGCGTGATGAAGGCTGGCCAGATGCTCTCGCTCTACGGCCAGTACTTCCTGCCCGAGGAAGCGGTCACCGTGCTCTCGCAGCTGCAGGACGACACGCCCGCCGTTTCGTGGCGCGTGGTCGGTCCGGTGCTGGAGCGTGCACTGGGGCGCGCGCGTCTGGCCGAGCTGGACGTGGAGCAGACACCGATGGCGGCCGCGTCGCTGGGGCAGGCGCATCGCGCGCGGCGCAAGCGCGACGGCCTGGAGGTGGTCGTCAAGATCCAGTATCCCGGCGTGGCCGATGCCATCGAGAGCGACATCAAGACGCTGTCGCGCCTGATCTCCATGTCGCGCCTGGCGCCCAAGGGACTGGACCTCAATCCGATCTTCGCGGAGCTGCGCGAGATGCTGCACCGGGAGGTGGATTACGCCGCCGAGCGCAGCTTCACCGAGAGCTTCGGGCAGCGGCTGGCGGACGATCCACGCTTCGTGGTGCCGCGCGTGCTCAGCGAGTACAGCAGCGACCAGGTGCTCACCACCACCTACGAGCACGGCCACCACGTCAAGGACGCCGCGGTGCAGGGCCTGTCGCTGGAACGGCGCAGCGCGCTGGGTCGCGCCTTCATTTCACTGTTCGTCAACGAGCTGTTTGCCTGGCGCATGGTCCAGACCGACCCGCACTTCGGCAATTACCGCATCCGCCCCGGAGCCGACGGCCAGGATCGCATCGTGCTCCTGGATTTCGGCGCGACCCGCGTGTTCGGCCACGGGTTCGTCGAGAACTACGCCAGCATCGTGCGCGGCGGCGTCGCACGCGACCCCGGGCAGATCGTGCGGGGTGCGGTCGGCATCGGGCTGATGAGCGAGGATTTCCCGCAGGAGACGCTCGATGCCTTCTGCCAGATGTGCGAGATGATCACCGAGCCCTTCGCGGGCAGCGAGTCGGGTCGCATTCCGCCCCGCCTGCTCAACGAGCGCGGCGAGTACAAGTGGGCCGACAGCGACCTGCCGATGCGGGCGGGTCAGCTTGCCGCGAAGAACGCGTTCTCCAAGTACTTCCGGGTGCCGCCGCGCGAGATCGTGTTCCTGCACCGACGCCTGTCCGGTGTCTTCATCATGCTCGCCACGCTACGCGCGGAACTGGACGCGCGACCGCTGCTGCTCGAGGTCTTGTAGGGGGCTCGCGCCGCCCGGAGCCGATCGGCATGCGCGCGATCCGAAGCCCGGCTCGTCCCGCGGTGCACGCACCAAGGACACGCTGAGCAAGCCGCTGCGCCCGACGTCCTGCGCAGGACGGTGCCCGCCAATCCTGCCTTGTCCCTGCGGCGGCGCGTGCACTGCGTCCTTGGGCAAGCGGTCTTCTCCGCTATGCCTCTTCTGGGTTTTCCTGGGTCTTGGGCGCGGGCGGGTCATCGGACTGGCGATGCAGTGCATCGAGCCGGGCACGCGCCTCGGCTTCCTGCGCCGCCTCGAACGCCTTCTGTTCCCGGGTGCGACCGAACTTCAGGCGGTTGGCGTCGGCCTGTGCGGCCGCAGCCTGGCGGGCCTTCTGCTTGCGGACCTTGTTGAGATTGATGATGTCGGCCATTGGGGCTGCGCTCCGCACGAAGGGTTTCGCGAGGTCGAGGATGACAGGCCGACCCGTCAGTCGACGAGGCCGCCACCTTAAGATGCTCCACTGTCCTTCGTCCGACTCCCAATGAGCGCCATCGTTCCCGCCCCCGTGGCTTCTTCGCAGGATTCGATCGGTGGCCTGGGCTTCGTCCTGCTGTGGAGCACGGGCTACATCGCGGCGGTCTACGCCCTGCAGGGCAGCGGTGCCTACACGCTCGCGGTGCTGCGTTTCCTCGGGACGGCGATGATCATCGGCGCCTGGGTCCTGACCCTGCGCCTGCCGCGCGCCCGCCCCGCGGCGCTGCTGCACGCGGCGTTCGGCGGCCTGCTGCTGCAGTCCGGCTTCTTCGGGTTCACCTACGCGGGCCTGCATGCCGGCGTGCCGGCCGCGGCGGCCGGCCTGATTGCCGGACTGATGCCGCTGACCACTGCGCTCGGCGCGCGCGTGCTGCTGGGGGAGCGCATGAACCGCGGCGCGGTGCTCGGCCTGGTGCTGGGCCTGGCCGGCGTGCTGCTGGTCGTGGTGCCCGACCTGGGCGCGCCCGGAAATGCGGCGGGCTATTTTTTCGTGCTGCTGGCGCTGCTCTCGCTGAGCCTGGGCACGCTCTACCAGAAGCGGCATGCCGGTGAACTCGATTCGCGTGTGGCGCTGGTCGCGCAGGTCCTGGCCGCCGCCGCGGTGCTGCTGCCGGTGGCCTGGTTGCGCGAGGGGCTGGAACTGCACCTGTCGCTGGCATCGGCCGGCGGCGTGGTCTGGGTGATCCTGGTCAATTCCTGCGCCGGCCTGCTCCTCTACCTGTGGCTGCTGCGGCGCGGTGCCGCCGGGCGCGTGGCCAGCGTGTTCTTCCTGGTGCCGCCGGTGACCGCGGTGCTGGCGGCGGGCTTCCTCGGCGCCACCTTCACCTTGCAGGACGGTGCCGGCTTCGGGCTCGCCGCGGCGGGTGTCTGGCTGGGCCAGCGCGCCTGACGGACAGCCCGCCCCGGAGCGGCGCGGGCGCCGTCGACAAACACCCGCTACGGGCGTGCCCCGATTGACGTGGCCTGCGGACGGATCGATTCTGGACCAAGCAGTCCAGAATCGATCCGCGATGGCCGGGAGCCGGACATCGGGCCAGCGGGACGCAAGGGACGAGGCGATGCACCCGCCCGGGCGGCGCGCTCTGCGCGGCGGCAGTGCAGCGACCGGACCGGCGTCAACAGGACACCAGCGCTTCAGCGGAGAACGCCATGCTCAAGTCGCTCTACATCTCGGCCTACATCCTGGTCAGCCTCGTCGGGCTGGTGGTTTCCGTGGTCCAGATCGTCAACCAGGGAATGGGCTCGGCCTGGCTGGGGGCCGCCATCGCCTGCGCCGGGCCGGTGCTGTTCTTCGTGCGTGCCTATGCCCTGCCGATCCCGCGCACCTCGGCCTACATGCCCCTGATCCTGGTCGCGGGCATCGTCGGCACCGTGCTGGCCGTCGTGCTCGCCGGTGCGCTGCTCACGCCGCCCGTCCTGGTCGCCGCCGGCGTCGGACTGCTTGCCAATGCGCTGTACCTGTTCTGGTACTCGCGGTTCCCGGCGTCCGAGACCCTCTACGCCGTGCTGCAGCTGGGTATGGTCCTGCTGCTGGTCGGCGCCGTGCAGCGCGGCTCGAGGTCGCTGGCCGTCACCGCCGGTGTCGTCGCCGGCGTGCTGCTGATGGTGCGCG